>CAUQMN010000042.1:0-7929 GCA_963518765.1 uncultured Campylobacter sp. | reverse complement strand
TGGTACGGTGCGCAGTTAGCCGGAAAGTGGGGGATATTTGGCAAAAAAGCCTTGCTGATAGTAGTTACGGACGATAAAAAAGCATATATCGAGGCTGGAAGCGGATATATCGGCGTACTAAAAGACGAGGTAAGTAAAGATATTATAAGCAGGGACATAATCCCAAAACTCGCTAAAGGCGATGTAGCCGGCGGCATAAAGGCAGGCGTACAAAAGATTGCCGAGGCTATTTTATACGAGAGAGGTTACGAAGGGCTAAAAGCGCGGGAGGCTTTGCTAAAATTTATAAAAGAAGACTTAAACGTCAATGAAAGTACGAAGGGCAAGCTGATAGCCGCGTTTTACGAATTTTCGGGAAGGACGCCCGAGCAAAGCATAGATCTAGCAGGTAAAATACTTAGCAGCGACCCTAGTTTTGACGATGAGTCCGTGCAGAGCACGGCCTTTAGGCGTAAGATGATAGAATTTGATATAGAGCAAAGCGACGAAGCCTACGTTCCCGATCCGGGCTATATTTTTATAATGGGATTGTTTTACGGGATTATAGTATTTGTGCTAGCTTCGGCGGCTTTAAATTTGGGCTTTGCTAAGTTTGGAAACTTTTTGGGCAAGGTATCGTATTCGTATCTTGGCGGCCTTATCGCATGCTTTCTCATACTGCGAGGTAGCGGGTCGCACTATCTTACGGAGTTTTTGTTGTTTGGCGTAATTTTTGCGGCGATTTATTGGATGCTTAAGGATAAGGATTTTGACAGGGACGACGAGCCGTATCCCAAACGAACGAAAAAAGCAAGGCGCAAAAGACGGAGCTAGTTTGTTTTTGCGTAGGTTTGCTTTGCTTAAAGCGCGCAAATTTAACGTTGCCATAGAAGCTGCTTTTAAAATTTATGATTTTGGCTTTAAATTTTAGCCGCTATCCTAAAATTTGCAAATTTTTCGCCTTTAAATTTACGCGTCAAATTTCTCGCTGCGCCCGTTAAATTTGCTCTAAATCTCCCCCAAAATCTTTTTATAATTGCTAAAAATCGGCGAATCCTCGCCAAAATACATACTCATCGTGCGCACGTAGCGATCGAGCGGATTTTGGATGCGGTTTAGCGCGAGGCGGTCTCGCAAAGGCAGGTCGTAGCTGCTTAAAATCACGCTAAAAGGCACGGGAAAATCGGTACCAAAAAGAATTTTGTCGTGGATTTGCGTTTGGGTTTTTAGGTGCGGCAGGATGCGGGCCTTGTTTATGCAAAGCAGCGCCGAAACATCGGCGTAAAGCCCGTCAAATTCGCGCAGCCAACGAAGTAGCGTGAAGTAGTTTGCGCCGAATTTCTCGGGATCCCTGGAGAGCGCCGTGAGGGCGCCATCGCTTGAGGCGCCCATGTGAGCGCATACGATGCGGCAACCTAGATTTAGCGGGGATTTTAGCTGTTCGATGCTCTCAAGCGCCTTGTTTGACGCTAGCGAGTTTTCGTCGCCCACGTGGATAACAAGCGGCAGCCCAAGCTCGCTAAGTAGCCTAAAATAGGGCTCATATCGCTTGTCGTTTAGATCCGTCTCCCAGTACGAGTGCAGCAGCTTGCCGCCCTTAAAGCCCATTTTATGGTACTTTTCGATCAAATTTAGCGCGTCCTTGCGGTTTGGATTTACGCTAAAAAACGGCACGACTTCGTTTGGATTTTGCTCGTAAAAGGCAAAAACATCTTCGTTTGAGGCGCAGACGGTTTTATCCTTGTGCACGAGGTTTCCTCTCTCGTCAAATTTCGCATCGACGCCGAAAACCACGGATTTTTGGATGAAATTTGAGCTTTTAATCAGCCGTGCGAAGTTGCTTTTGTAGCCTTCAAAACCGTTTTTTATAAGCTCGCTCCTGTTTATGTCGAATTTTTTAGCGAAAAACGCAAGCGCTAGTTTGTCGTAAAATCGGTCGAATTTCACATCCGCGCTAAGCAAATGCGAGTGGATATCGACGGTTTTTATCTGCGTTAAATTTGAGTTTTGCAAGCCGCCAGGCTCGCTATCTATCGCGGCGGTTTCGTTCAATTTACCCCGCGAAAACCCGCTCGAATTTGCTTCGTTTGCGGTTAAATTTACGCTCGTTTCGGCAAATTTATCTTTGGCGTAAATTTGACTCGCGTTTTGGCAAAACCCGAGCGTTTTTGGCGCGGCCGTCTTGCTCGCTCTTAGATTTGAGCTTAAATTTACCCGCGCGTTCTGTTTTGACGGCTCAGCGAGACTGCCTAAATTTGCGCGAGAATTTGCCGCCGTTTTTCTGCCTCTCAAATTTACGCCAAAACTAAAAGCCTCCAAACCCTCGCCTGTGCGGTAAAAACCATCTCGAAACATCGTTTCTCCTTTTTAAAATTTGACGAAATCATAGCCTAAATTTTAAAAAGTGTCAAGTGGTGCTTTACGCTTTATGATTTTCTAAGCTAAATTTGCGTAAGATTTCGTCAAAATTAACGAAAGGAAAGAGATGAGCTACAAGATGAGCGAGCTTTGCGAACTATCGCAAACGCCCAAATCAACGATACTCTTTTACGTCAAGGAGGGGCTTTTGCCCGAGCCCGTGAAGGTAAAAGATAACGTCCATCAGTACGGCGAGGACACGCTTTTGATGCTAAATTTCATCAAATACGTCCAGAGCAACTTCCACCTCAGCCTAAAGGAGGTCAAGGCGCTCACGCAGCAAAAGGGCTTTAGCTTTAAGCGCTGCTACGAGGCGCTTTTTGATTCGCTCGATACCTTTATGGGGTCAAATTTCGCCCAGACGCTAAGCGCTGAGCAAGCATGCGAGAGGCTGGGTATCACGGAGGCCGAGCTAGATAAATTTATAAAAGACGGATTTATCTTTATGCGAGGCGGCAAGCTAACGCAAAAAGAGGTCGAGATCCTGCAAATCGTGCTAGAGACCCAAAAGAGCGAGCGCGGGCAGGAAATTTTACGGACTTATATAAATTTAGCCAAACAAATGGCCAAAATCGAAGCCGAGTGCGCGCGCGAAATTTACGCGAAAGCAAAGGATAAAAACGCGGCCTTAAAGCTCGTTTTCGACAATATCTTGATCCTAAAACCATACATATTAAATTTCCACACCTTCGATGCCTACAAAAAGGAGAACAAATGAAAGGCGTTTTTTCGGTTAGGGGCTTTTTGCCCTTTTTGGTCGTTATGTTTATCAACGCGGTCGTGGATCTTGGCCACAAGATCACGATCCAAAACATACTTTTTAAGAGCATCGAGGATGAAAATTTACAGATTATTTTAACATCGCTCGTAAATTTGCTAATCCTGCTGCCCTACATCATGCTTTTTAGCGTTTCGGGCTTTTTAAACGATAAATTTTCGCGCACCCGCATCACGAGATACGCGGCGGCGAGCGAAATTTTACTCACGCTTTTTATCACTATAAGCTACCTTTGCGGCTGGTTTTACGTGGCGTTTGGTACGACGCTGCTGCTAGCGGTGCAAAGCGCGATATATAGCCCCGCTAAATACGGCCTGATCAAAAAAATTGTGGGCGCAGAAAAGCTTGGCGCTGCAAACGGTATCGTGCAGGCCTTTACTATCGTGGCGATTTTGCTTGGTTCGTTTGTTTTCTCGGCGATTTTCGAGAGCTACGCCGCTACTAGCACGGATGCCGGAGAGATGATAAAATCGGTCTGGTTTATCGGCGCGATACTTTTCGTTTGCTCGGTAGCCGAGACGATTTTTACGTTTAAGATTCCGTTTTTCGAGGCGACTGACGCCGGGCTTAAATTTGACGCGAAAAAGTACTTTAAACTAGGCTACCTAAAAGAAAACACTAGGCACATCTTTAACAACAAAAACGCCTTTTTATGCACGCTGGGACTTTCGGTTTTCTGGGCGGTAGCGCAGCTGGTTATCGCCGTTTTCCCTGCTCACTACAAGGCTATGAGCGCGGATAATAACGTCATGATCGTGCAGGCGATTTTAGCCGTTAGCACCATCGGTCTGGTCGCGGGCTCGGCGCTAGCGGGCAGCTACTCGAAAAACCACATCGAGATGGGCATCGTGCCTTTTGGCGCGCTTGGGCTTTTTGTTTCGCTACTTATGTTTGCGCAGGGTTCAAGTGCTGCGTTTATGACGCTGGCCTCGTTTTTGTTCGGTTTTAGCGGCGGCATTTTCATCGTGCCGCTAAATGCAAATATCCAGTTTTTCACGTCCGAAGAGCAGATGGGCCGCACGCTAGCGGGCAGTAACTTTATCCAAAACATCTTTATGGCGGCGTTTTTACTGCTCGCGATGGTATTTAGTATATTTGCCGTTAGCACGCCGGGGATTTTCGTCATTACCTCCTTTAGCGTGCTTATCTGCGCGCTGGCGACGATAAAATACCTACCGCATCTTTTCGCTCGTTTGCTTATCATGCCGTTTTTTAGGATCGGCTATACGATCAACGTCGACGGCGTCGAAAATATCCCGCAAAAAGGCGGCGTGCTGCTGCTTGGCAACCACATGAGCTGGATAGACTGGGCGGTGCTACAGATGGCCTCTCCGCGCCCGATCAGGTTTGCGATGCATAAGAGCTTTTATGAAATTTGGTACCTAAAATGGCTGTTAAATTTATTTGACGTGATCCCGATAGGCGCGGGAGCTAGCAAAAGCGCGCTAGAAAAGATCCGCGAGTGCCTAGACGCGGGCGACGTGGTGGCGCTGTTTCCTGAGGGTCATATCAGCTATAACGGCCAGATAGACGAGTTTGCGCACGGTTACGAGATAGCCGCAAGCGATACGAACTCCGTCATCGTACCGTTTTATCTGCGCGGTCTTTGGGGCTCTAGTTTCTCGCGCGCTCAAAAATACTACCAAAAAATCAGCCGCAAAATAGACGGCAAGCGCGCTATCAGGGTGAGCTTCGGCGCGCCTTTGGCACCTGAAACCAAAGCTCCGCAGGTGCGCGAAAAGGTCGTCGAGCTATCGTTTTTTAGCTGGGCTGAGTATCTAAAAACTCTCGAGCCTATGCAGTTTAGCTGGCTCAAACACGCTAAAGCAAATCTGTTTAAACGCTCGATGGTAGATAGCACGGGTGCTGATCTAAACAATCTCAAGGTTATCGCTACGGTGCTAGTATTTTTGTCCAAATTTAAATTCTCGTTTTTAAAAGAGCGAAACGTTGGCGTGATACTTCCTTCCTCGGTGATGGGCAGCATTATAAATTTAATGCTATTTATCAGAGGCAAGATAAGCGTAAATCTAAACTACACGCTTAGCGAGCAAAATTTGATCGGCTGCGCGGACAAGGCTGGGTTAAGAAGCATAATCACGTCGCGCCAGTTTATCGCCAAGCTAAAGGCTCGCGGCTTTGAGTTAGAAGAATCTCTAAAAGGCAGACTCATCTATCTCGAAGACGTCGCGCAAGGCATAAGCAAGGCTGATAAAATTTGCGCGATGCTAAAGGCGGTTTTGATGCCGCGCTGGCTGCTTGAGCTTATTTATTTTCGCGACGTTCGCATCGACGATGATGCTACGATACTCTTTAGCAGCGGCAGCGAAGGCACGCCAAAGGGCATCGTGCTAACGCATAAAAACATAATGGCTAACATCAAGCAAATTTCAGAGATCGTAAATACGGACGGCAACGACGTTATCTTAGCGTCGCTACCGATATTTCACTCGTTTGGGCTTACCGCGGCGACCTTTTTCCCGCTTAGCGAGGGTATCGCCTCTGCTCACGTGCCTGATCCCACGGACGCCTTTGCCGTGGGTAAGATGGTCGCTAAATACCACGCGACGATAATGTTTGGCACTTCTACGTTTTTTAGGCTCTATACCAAAAACAAAAAGCTAAATCCGCTGATGTTTTCTACGATCCGCTACGCGATAGCCGGCGCGGAGAAGCTAAACGCGGCCGTCAAGCGCGAGTTTAAGATGAAATTCGGCGTCGAAATTTACGAAGGCTACGGCACGACCGAGACCTCGCCCGTCGTTAGCGTAAATACCGCAAACGTGCTAGAGCCCGAGTTTTTTAAAGAGCTCGTTTTCTCAAAAGAGGGCAGCGTGGGTCTACCGACAGCCGGCACGATAATAAGAATCTGCGATCCTATAAGCCTAGAAAAGCTAGAAAACGGGCAAGCCGGACTAATCCTAATCGGCGGCCATCAGGTGATGAAGGGCTACTATCTAGATGAGGAGCGCACGAAAGAGGCGATCGTCGAGCTAGACGGCGTGCGCTACTATAACAGCGGCGACATCGGCTTTTTAGACGAGGCGGGCTTTTTAACCATCACGGATAGGCTATCTCGCTTTGCTAAAATCGGCGGCGAGATGATCAGCCTAGGCGCGCTCGAGGCTCAAATCTCAGGCGTACTGGGCGATGAGGTTACCTTTGTCTGCACCAACGTCGCCGACGAGAAAAAGGGCGAGCAAGTCGTCATGCTATTTAGCGGCGAGATAAGCGAGGAGGACGTGGCTGCGCGCATCAGGGCTTCTGCGATACCGTCCATCATGCAGCCTTCAAAGATTTATAAAGTAGATAGCGTACCGGTGCTAGGAACGGGCAAGGTGGACTTTAAATCAAGCAAAAAGCTAGCGGCCCAGCTGGTTGCCGGCGAGGGAAATTTAGGCGAGGCGGAGGAAGCTTAAATTTACGCTATGAAAGGCAAATTTGGCAGCTAGGTCGTCAAATTTGCCAAGCTGTATTAAAAGGATAAATTTGAAAAAACCAGACGGCATAGATATATTTATGATAGCGTTTTTTATAGTTTCTTCGGTGGCGTTTTTAACTTATAAGCACTACGAAGCGGAAAACAAACGCCTAGAAGAAGAATACATAAAAACCCTAAGCAAGAACGACATAATAAACATACAGCTAAAAAGATTTTTTAAAGATTTGCACCACCTTGATAACTTTGAAAAAAAGGAACTAGGTTGGGTAAAAGACATTAAAAATTTTAAAGGAGATTTCGAGCATTGGGCTATTAGTAATTTTAAGGCTTGCAGCGGCGCAATAAAACCCGACGACAGGTGCGAATTTTGGAAATACGACAAAAAGCTAAATTACGAATATCTTTTAAATTTAGGAACTAGGATATGCGATGAAAGCGCTTCTTTAAGCAGCGCGAGTAAGATAATAGCTAAAGAGGCGTTGCTAAAAAAGGAGCTTTATTATCCTTGGGATGAGGACAGCTTGCTAGATGAGAACGGGAATTTAAAATATTTAATAGTTTATTATTCAGACTTTAAAAAGGACATTAAAGTTTTCAGCGATGTTTTTTTAAGCGAGGACGAGAAGGATATACTGCTGGTAACGCATTATCTTTTTGAGGATCTTTTTTTAGAGGTATTTGAAGACAGACCGTATAATTTTTGCATTAAACACGACTACATAATGAAAAATAAGGATAAGAAAAATAAGGCTATGTACCCAGACTACTACAACTTTGACGAGAGTTCAAAGTATATATTTACGACTATACCGTTTCAATATAATACAAATTTAGATTATAAAACAATTTACTATAATAAAAATACCTACGAAATGGGTAAAAATTATAGAAACATCTTTGATCAATATAAAAATATAAAGTGATATAGCAAAATTTTAAGGAGCAACAAATGTCAAAAAAATTGGGTTTGGTTTTGGATGGGCATGGTTACGATTATGCTAAAACAGTCTTAAGCTATTATTTGTGAGAGAGGGGGCAAAAGACGGCCAAAAAGTATTGAAATTTCAACACAAAGGATAAGTAGTGGTAAATTTAAACGAAGGTTATTCAAAACAGTTGCTAAGCTACTATATATGGGGTCAAGATACCCAGCCCGCCGGTCGGTAAAGTGGCGTCCGGTAAATATATCACCATGATAAAATAAAAGGCGAATTTTGAACTTAAAGCTAATACGCCTCATAACGATGATAAATTTTGGATTTTGCGGTTATGGATAGCGTAAAAATAACGTCGTTTCATCTCGGTTTAGCGC
>CAUQMN010000041.1:0-7952 GCA_963518765.1 uncultured Campylobacter sp. | reverse complement strand
CGCGCGAGATCGAGCACTTCTGCTTTTGTGCGCCGCTGATCTGTGTGTTAAATTTATCCTCTTGGTGCGTGATCTCAAGCTTTGCGGTAAATTCCTTCGCGATCGCCGTATCCTCCTCGCTAGGTCGCGCAAAGATACCCAGATGCGCCGCTCGCCCCATCGTGATAAACTCAAGCCCCGTGTAGTCGTACTCGCAGATCTCGCTCTGGGCGACGTAGGCCATGATTTTGGCGCGCTCTTTGTTGCTAAGCTGGGCGCTATTTTTACCGCTTAGCCAAACTTCGCCCGAGTGCGGCGCCTGCGTGCCGCTGATTAGGCTTAGCATGGTCGATTTGCCCGCGCCGTTTCGCCCGAGTATCGTTAGGATTTCGCCTTTGCCGACGCGTAAATTTACGTTTTCTAGCCTACCCGCGCCGTTTGGGTAGGCGAAATTTAGATTTTTAACCTCAAGCATCACGCAACCTTTTTATTTCGCCAGAGTACCCAGACGAAAAATATCGTGCCGATAAAGCCCGTAAGTACGCCCAGAGGCACCTCGCTCACGCTGATCGTGCGCGCCAGGGTATCGACGAATAGCAAAAATATCGCCCCCATAAATATACTAGCAGGCAGGCTGCGGGCGTTGTTCGCACCCACTAGCATGCGCGCGAGGTGCGGCATCAGCAGCCCCACCCACGCCACGATACCGCTCACGCACACGCTGCATGCCGTTAGCAGCGTCGCGCAAACGATGATGACGCCGCGCTCGAGCGTTACGTTTACGCCCAGCCTCGCCGCGCTCTCGTCGCCTAGCGAGAGCAAATTTATCCTCCAGCTCATCGCCACGAGTAGCACCGCGCAAGCTATCATCACGGGCGCGATAAATTTGAGATTGCCCGCGTCGATCTTAGCTAGACTTCCTAGCTGCCAGTAAACGATGTCGGGCAGCTTGGTCTCGGGGTCGGCGACGTATTTTAAAAAGCCGATAACGGAAGCCATCAGACCGCTAACGATGATACCCGAGAGCACCAGCATCAGCGTGCTGGAGCGTCCCATCAGGCGCGGTATGGATAGCGTCATACCTACGGCCGCAAGCCCGCAGACGAAGGCTAACGCCTGCACCCAAAAAAGAGGCATATCAAACATGATCGCAACCGCGGCTCCCACGCAAGCTCCAGCCGAAACGCCCAGCAGATCGGGGCTAACTAGCTGGTTGCGAAAGACGCCCTGATACGCCGCTCCGCTGATGCTAAGCGCGGCTCCGACGAGGATAGCCGCGATGATGCGCGGTATGCGGATGTTTTCGACGACGTTTTGGATGTTTGCCGCGGCGTCCGTCGGTACTCCAAAAAAGCCGCCGATCACGCTAAGTACGTCGCCGGGAGCCACGTAAAACCTGCCGACGCCAAGCGCGACTACGCCGCAAACTACGGTCAGCGCGGCTAGCAAAATCAGCATAAATTTAAAACTAATATTTTTCATTTTTCTCCTAAAATAAAATCTGCATCCGCGGTAGCCCGCATAAAAATCGCTCGCAAAATGGCTAAATTTGCCTTGTCGCTAACTTGACGAGCGAAGTTTTTGTTTCTTATTTGCGATCGCCACGCAAAACAGCGAGCAAAAAGGCGGTTTTTTGCGATCTAGATAGCCCGCACCAAGCGCCGAATTTATACCGTTTAGGTCAAATTTACCCGCCATTTTGTGTTTAAGGCTTGGCGCTAACGATAAATTTGAGCCTGGCGACGCGCTATCAAATTTAAATCTAACGTTTCCGCAAATTTTCGCTGCGCCAAATTTGAACGCAAGCTTCCGCTGCGTCAAATTTAAGCTATTTTACGACGCGATCTATCCACTTAAAAAGCTCGTCCAGATCGTAGTCGCCGCCGTGACCTTGCCCCCAAGGCACTGCAAAATCAACCGTTTTGCCCGCATTTTGCAGCCCCAGCGCCAAGATAAGCGGTACGGCTAGAGCCGTGTCGGAGTCGGCCGCGCCGTGCCTGATACGGTAAAATTTGGCCGCACTTTTATTGCCCAGATAGCTCATGGCGTTTACCATTTTTATGATTTTAGCGTCCGCGCTCTCGCCCGTGCCGCGTTTTGCGCTAAATTCGGTAAAGTGCTTCGCCGCCGCGTCCGCATCGCCGAAAAAGTCGTTTTCGGGATTTTGTAGCTCTAGTCCGTCAAATGCGGGCGCAGTCTTAGCGCGCGGCATAGATAGAATAAAGTCTTCAAATTTAAAATCATAGCCGAGCGTGCAGCCCTGCGTTTCAAGCGTGAAAAACTCGGGCTTTAGCAAGCTTTTCTCGCGACTTTTAGCAGCCGCGAAAGAGTCTGCGAGCGTCTTTTTGACGTACTCTTTAAAGCTTCCCTCGCCGCTAGGCTCTAGCGTGAGCGCGCAGCCTTTAGCGTCTTTTAAATTTAGCGAATTTACGTAGGCGGGGAAGGCCGATTTTAGCGTGGCGGAGAGCTCTTTTTGCTCTGCGGTTAGCTCGCCTGAGACGGTTTTTGGCTTACCGCTTCGGTCATTAAATCCAGCCGCATTAAGCGCGCTAAAGTCCATTTTCTCGTATTTCGTCTGCGCGCCGAACATCCACTCGTAGGCCGCGTCGGCGTTTTCCAGGTTCGTAACCGGGCAATAGGCGGAGACCGCGTAGATCTCGTCGCTAGCCTTTGCGGCGCCGAGTGCTGCCAGATACGGCTCAAACTCGGGCGCGTTTGCCGAGACGCCAAGCAGCGCCGACATCGCTCCGCCCGCGCTCGTGCCGCTTGATACGATTTTGTTTGCATCGCCGGCCATCGCGGCGTCGTTAAATTTAAGATACCGCACGGCGGCCTTTAGATCGACGATGGCGGCGGGCGCTTTGCCGCTAAATTTGCCGTTTGCGTCCTTGAGCGTCCTACCTCTAGCTCCGGGCGCTACTACGACGTAACCGCGCTCAAGCGCCGCTAACACCGCGTTTGGCTTGCCGTTTTTATCAAGGGAGGGCGTAAAAGGCTTGCCAGGCATATATCCGCCGATGGAGTTTGGCAAAAAGATCGGAGCGCTTGTCGCGTCAAATTTGCCTGTCTCGCTTTTGCTGCCTTCAAAATACCGCGACGGAACGTAAAAATTTAGCCTCTGAAACCGGCTATCTACGGGGTTTGCTACGTAAATTATCCCCTCGTAGGCTCTAAATTTGACCTCTTTTTCGCCCGCTTTTATAGAGCGCGTTTCAAATTTATCCGGGTCAAATTTCAGATCCGCCGCCTGCGCGCTAATCGCCGCACAAAGGCAAGCCGCCGCGCTAAATGCAAGCGCCCTCTTTCTCATCTTTGTTTCCTTTTGATTTTGCGAGAATTACCCGCAAACGAGCTCAAATTTGGCTACTTGCTGCCGTCCGGATTTAGCCCTTTTAGGATGTAGTCAAACTCCGCGTCGCTAAGGTCGTAGTTCATAAATTTCTTATAAAACGCCTTGGTTTGGGCTTTTACGTCGACGTCTTTAAAGAGCTCGGGCTGAACGATAGTAGCCGCCCATAAAATTTGCAGAGCCGACTCCGCGCCGTATCTATCCCAGCTAAACACGCCTTTTGGATTGCCGTAGACTTTTTTGTCTTTGACCGCTTTTAGCCCTGCAAATACGGGATCGGCGTAAATTTTCTCAACCGCTTTTTGGTTATCCGCGCCGCCTACGATGATGATATCAGGGTCTGCCGCCACGATCTCTTCAGCCGTGATTTCTATCATGCTACCCTCTTTTTGCACCGCGTTTTTACCGCCCGCGTATTTCACCCACGTGTCGATGATTGTTTTGGTACCGTCGATTTTTAGCAGGTTCGCGCCGCCTACGATGTGTAGCACTTTAGGGCGCGCAGCGTCGTCTAGTTTGTTTGTGCGCTCGGTGACTAGCGCGATGTTGGCATCTAGGTTTTCGTTTAGCTCTTTTGCCTTGCTAGCTGCGTCGCCGCCGATTAGCTCAGCCGTTAGCAGCACGCTTTTTTTCATATCGTCGTAGTCGCGAAATATCGCGTTTACCGCGTTAAATCCGTTTTTAGTAAGGTTTTCTTGGAAATTTTTATTTGACACGACGACTACGTCCGGGGCTAGTTTAACTAGCTCCTCGATCTGGATGTCGTTGCCGTTTAGCGCAGCCGGTACCTCTGCGATGCGCGGGTATATAGCAGCGAACCACTTATTTTTCTTGATGAGATCGGTCGTGGTTACGATCTTATCCGCGCCGCCTAGCACCAAGATCACTTGGTTGTTTGCGTGCCAGAGCGCGGCTATCTTTTGCGTTTTGGCCGGGATTTTGACCTCGTTGCCGGTCATATCGGTGATGGTTTTGACCTCGGCTCCTAGCGCGACGATAGCGCTTAAAAGCAGCGTTGTGAGAAATTTTTTCATCTTTTGCTCCTTGTGAGATATAAATTTATAATATTACAAAATTGCATATTAAAATTTGTGGAATATTACAGAAAAGCATATTAAAATAAGATATATTTTTTAAAATTTAATCAAGAAGCGAATTTAAAAGCTAAATTTAAGCAGCCCCGCCCGCGGTTTTGCGAACGGGGCTAAAAAAATCACTCGTGGTGATAGTCGTCGTAGATTACCTTGTTGGTTTGGAATTTGATGCGTTTTAGCTCGCGAATACGCAAAAACTCCTCCTCCTCGATCCTTTGGATCTGGATGGCGGCCTTAAAGGTCGGAGTCTTACTGATGAAGTCCCAGCCGTTGCTGGTTAGCTCGTTGCAGCAGCTCTCCCAGTAGTGGTAGGTCATCTGGATGACGCCGTCTGGGACGATGCCCGTGACGTCTGCTTTGATGACGATGTAGCCGTATCTACTCCATGCTTTGATGAAGTCTCCTTGCTTGATGCCGTAGCGTTCGGCCAGAGCAGGATTCATCTCGGCGATTGGTCCGATGCTATCGCCGCCCTCTTCAATAGCTGTTGAGCGTCTAGTCATGACGCCGCCGGCGTACTGATAGACTTTACGCGTAGTTAGTAGCTGTATCGGATACTCGGCGTCGGTCGGCTCGTCCACGCTACCGGCCATCACTTCGTACTCAGGCGGTAAATTTACGCGTTTAGCAAACTCGGCTTTTGCCGGCTCGATATCTGCGACGCTCTTTACGTGCAAGCAAGGGATAAATTTACCTTTGCCGTCCGGCGTAAAGAATTTTTTATCTAGATAGAGGCTCTGTCCGCCCATGTTGTTTTCGTCAGGGCACGGCCAGTGTAGTCCATGGTATTTTTTAATGCGGTAGTAGCTCATGCCGCCGTATCTTCTAGGGTCGCACTTGCGTACCTCTTCCCAAATCTCTTCAGGCGAGTTAAAGTTAAATCCCTCTGTCGCTCCGAGCCTTCTGGCGATCTCGCAGATGATCCACCAGTCTTGTCTGGCGTCTCCAGGAGGCGTGATGACGTGCTCGTTGTGCTGGACGCGGCGCTCGGCGTTGGCGTAGAGGCCTTCTTTTTCGCTACTTGCCACGCCGGGCAAAACGACGTCTGCTTTACGCGACGTTTCGGTTAGGAAGATATCCTGAACCACGTACATATCGACTTTTGAAATTGCTTTTAGGAAGTGGTTGGTGTTTGGATCGGTCATAACCGGGTTTTCGCCCATCGTCCAGAAAAAATGCACTCTGCCATCAAGGATAGCGTTTGGCACTTCGGTTTTATGGATACCGATTTTACCGCTCAAAGATCCCGACTCTAGATGCCAAACCTGCTCGAACCACTCGCGCTGTTTCGGATCGGTTACCGAGCCTAAATTTGGAAAAATATTCGGCAATACGCCCATATCGCAGCAGCCTTGGACGTTTTCTTGACCGCGTATCGGTAGATCGCCGCTACCTAGCTCGCAGATATTTCCCGTTAGAAGGAATAAATTTGATATATCGCAAACCGCGCCCACGCCGTGGTTAAAGTGCGTAACGCCCATGCCGTGCGTGATGACGGCCGGACGGATAGTCGCGTACATACGGGCAGCTTTTCTCACGTCCTCAGGGTTTAGATTGGTGTAGCTAGCGATGGCTTCAGGCGAATAGTCCCTGACCGCTTCGCGTACGTATTCCACGCCCTTGGTGCATTCGTTTACGAAGTCCCAATTAACCAAATTTTCCTCAAAAATAACGTAAATTAGCGAGTTTATAACCGCGATGTTGTGCTCGGGCGCTAGCTGCAAATGCACGTCCGCTCGGCTAGCAAATTCCGTTTTTATCGGGTCTACCACGATGAGCTTAGCGCCGCGGTTTAGCGCGCGCTGTATGTGCATCGCAGCGATCGGGTGGCCGTTTTCGGGGTTTGAGCCAATCATCAAGATACAATTACTATAAGGTCCGATCTCCGTGAAGCTGTTTGTCGCCGCTCCGTTACCGATTGTTTTGGCAAGACCTGCCACAGTCGGAGCGTGTCAAATTCTAGCGCAGTGGTCGACGTTGTTCGTACCGATTACGGCGCGCATTATCTTTTGTGCGACGTAGTTGTCCTCTAACGTACAGCGAGCCGAATAGTTGCCTACTAGCGCGTCCGGACCGTATTTTTCCTTTACTTCTTTCATCTTTGAGACGACTAGATCGAGCGCTTCGTCCCAGCTAGCCTCTTCAAAATCTCCGTCCTTGCTAAATACGCCGTCTTTTTTGCGAATTAGCGGTTTTGTTAGTCTATCAGGAGCCCCCACGTAGTCCCAGCCGTAAAAGCCCTTTAAGCACAGATTGCCCTGATTTACGGGGTTATCCTGCACTCCTAGCGCGCTTCTTATCACGTTGTTTTCGACGTGAAGCTCGACCTGACAGCCCGTGCCGCAGTACGGGCATATGACCTTTCCGGTCTTCGTCATTTTTTCTCCTTTTTTATATGCAGATTTTGCATATTTATTAAATATGAAATATTTGCATATTTGTCCTTAAAAAATAATAAAAATCCTTAATACTTTAAATCAATATTTTGATTTAAGATTTAACTAATGTTTTAAATCTGAAATTTAACCTTAAAATGCCTAAAATAGGCAAAAGTATAAATATAATCAGAGCTATGAAAGATGAAATCTGGGATGGTTTGTTAGGATTTAAATTTAGTATTTTAATAATCAAGACATTTGCAATGCATTTTAGCTTAATTATTACATTTATATATAGCCTTACAAGCTATGCTTGCATCTTGGGCGAGGTGTTTTGCTAAATTTAACCTTCGCCCCGGTTTTTAAGAAAAAGAAAAATAGCGCAAATTTAAGCAGATAAATTTAGCCGCCTAAAGCCAGACGCCGACCAAAGCGTCAAGGCCTAAGACTAGCTGCGCCGGTATAAATTTAGAGTTTAACTTTATGCATTATGGAGCGATCTGGAGATACGTGACTTCGGATATATATCCCGTCTGCGGCTCTATCCATATCCTAGCCATTCGCTCGCCTGTGCTTAAATCTATGCTGCAGCGATCAAATATTAGCGCCGGACATCCCTCGCTAGGATTTGAGCAGGATGGATGATTTCCGCCGTATCCTCTACCTAGATAAAACGGTAGCATAGGCCTACCAAACTCGTCAAACCCCAGCTGGCCTACCGCTCCGGCTCCGTTGGGAGCGGCGCAGGTCGTGGATATCATCTTTACGCCGTATTTGGAGAGATTGAAGTAAAATTCTTGATTGCAAATCGCATTGCTGTTTTGTCTAAAGATTACTCTTCTTCTCACGCTTCTATCTCCAGAGGATACGATATCGGCATAAACCCTGTTGTGGTCTAGCAGCTCATCGCCAAATATCAAAAAATATCCCATCTTCATCTTTAAAGACGGGCATTGGTGATCTATGTTTTGAGCTAGCTCAAACCTCCACCTTCCAAAATACCATCTATCGGTCATACCGCTTTGGTCTAGGACGTAGTTGTTTTGTAGGGACAAAAGCTGCGCCAGGCGAATATCGGCCATAACCTGCTCCACGGCCTCTGGCAGCCTATCTTTTTCCTCTATCTTAGGAAGGGCTATGAGGGCGAGGATG
>CAUQMN010000040.1:0-8094 GCA_963518765.1 uncultured Campylobacter sp. | reverse complement strand
TTTATGATCTCTTCGTGCTTACTAAACGAAATTTGCTCTTCGTCCTCTAAAAAATGCCGCGAGCCGATTACGACTTCTTTGCCGCCTACGTAGGTTTTCACGCCGTGAGCGACGATAAACTCGACCTCGTCGTGATGGATGTGGTGAAAACCTATCTCCCTAGCGGCTTTTACGATAGCCTCGGCTACGGGGTGGAAGTAGTGCTCCTCTGCGCTTGCGGTCAAATTTAACAGCTGCGCTTCGCTAAATTCTTTTTTAAACGAGTGAACCTTAACGACGCTTAGGCTGCCGTGCGTTAGCGTGCCTGTTTTATCAAAGACGAAAGTATCGGCGCTTGCTAGCGCTTCGATAGATTTAGCGCCCTTTATCAGTACGCCGTTGCGGCCTGCTTTTGAGATGCTTGATTTAAAGGCGACGGGCGTGGCTAGCTTTAGCGCGCAGGAGTAGTCTGCCTGCAAGACGCTAGCAACGCGCGTCATATCGCGGCTAAGCAGATACGAGATGCCGGCTAGGCTTAGCGTCACGGGCACTAGCTTGTCGGCTAGCCTCGTGGCTTTTAGTCCGACGGAGGATTTTTCGTTTAGCGAGCTTTGGATGTATGATTTTATCCTCGCAGTCGCGCTCTCGGCGGCTATGCTCTCGGCCCAAATTTTGATGCGTCCGTCTTCTACGACCGTTCCGCTCATCACGCGGTCGCCGCGCTCTTTTTTGACCGGTTCTGCTTCGCCCGTCATCGAGACTTGATTTACGCTTGCGGTGCCCTCGACGATATAGCCGTCTATACCGATACTCTCGCCTGCGCCGACGACCACGATGTCGCCTACTTTGACGTCGGCGGTCGAGATTTTTTTGAGAGATTTTTCGCCGCTATTATTTATCTCGATCCAGACCTCTTCGATGTTTGGACGGGCTAGTTCTTTGATAAGGTCGTCGCTGCGATGTACGGCGCTTTCTTCCATATATTCGCCGATCGTTAGCATGAGATTCGTGCTATTTGCCGCCAAAAAGTCGCGTCTAGCTAAGCTCACGCCGACGGCCGCGGCTTCAAGAGCCTTTGAGGTTACGCCCTCGTTTACGGCTTCGCTTGCGCCCTCTTTTAGCAAAGGAGCTGTGGCGACGAGGCTAACCGCAGCCTTTACGCCATTACTGCTGATTAGCGGAGTGAGAGCTAAAGCGGCTGCGGCTTTATAAATTTCAGCCTTGCTCGGCTCTTCTTTACGCTTGCTTAAATTTTTAATCGGTAAATTCTCGATAAAATCTTTAATCTCGTCTAAATTTGACTCAAAGCCGACCACGATACTCTTGGCTTTTTTATTTACTCTGACGCTTTTTACGTATTTAAATTCGGAAATTTGCGCCTCCAGATGGCTCTCGTCGCAGTTTTCGCCTATGCGTTCGCAGATAAATCTAGCGCGGTTTTTGGTTAGATGCGCGATGCGAACGTTATTTTTGGGAGTCAATTTCAGCCTTTACGTCTTCAAAGCGCTCTTTTAACTCCTCAAATCCGGCTTGAAGCAAATTTGACCCCTTTACGATAGCGGAAAATATCGCCTTTTGGGCATTTTCATTGGTTAGCACGTAGGCTGCGACGCCGCCTATTAGCGCGCCTTTTATGAAGCCCGCGGCATTAAAATTTGCGGGGATAAAGTCTTTTAGCGCATTATTTATGCTATTATCCAGCGCGCTTGGAGCGCCGGTAGTCTTTACCGTCGTAGTAGTCGTAGTCGTGCTACCGTCTTCGTTTAGTTGATTTATAGTTTGCGTTTCGTTTATGTAAGGGTTTTTCATTTATCTTCCTCTAAAATTTTGATTATTTTTTCCGTAGCGATTACGCCGGCGATACCGATGGCAACGGTTGCCGCAGCCGCGAGATAGCGCGCCGAGACTAGTTTGTTTGATGCGCTGATAGCGCACGCCGTGACGATACCGCCTTGGATAGCGATTTTAGTCGTTTTAGCTACGGCCTGCGTCTTGCTGACCTTGCCTTTTTTATAGTTTAGTATTTCTACGCCGCCCGCTGCCATCGCGCCGATTAGCGCGCCGCTTATTAAGTGGTCTGCCGGAAGTCTAGTGGTTGAAGTTAGCGCCATATTTTACCTTTTTTAGTGATTTCTGCCCAAATTTGCTTCGAGCGCGTTTGCGATACTGTCTGCCATCGCTTTAGTTTCCTCGGTCACGTCGGCTTCTGGCTTTAGTTCTTGAGGTTTTGCTTGTTCTTGTTCGGCTTTTGCTACCGCTTTTTTAGCTTTTGGACCCGGTTTTTTTCTGCCTTGTTTTGTCCTAGCTGCTTCTTTAGCCGCTTTTTCCGCCGCTACTTCCTCGCTAGTACGCCTTTTGCGATTTTTTATTTCGCTTTTGACCTCTTCGGACGCTTTAGCAAATTTTTCCTCTGCATACTCTTTTACTTCGCTAGCCTTTTTTTGCGCATAGTCTTTTGCGTTTTGGGCAAACTCTTTGCCCTTATCTAGTCCGGTTTCAAGAGCCGATTTGATCTTTTCTTTATTGCCGAAAGCCGCGACGGCTAAACCACCCAAAATCGCGCCTGCGATAAACGGTAATGCCATTTTTTATCCTTTGTGTTAAATTTTATTCTTTATCTTTGTTTTTGTCTAAATTTTTACTTAGCATCATGCTGGCTAGTCCGCCCAGCGCCAGTCCGCCGAAAAATGAAAAATTCGGGTTGTTTAAAAGCGCGACGACGTCCTCTTTGCTACCTTGTCCGGAGCTTATGCGCTCTAGCGTTTGGCTGATTTGATTAAAGCTGCTTGAATCAAAAGCGTTTAATATATTTTCGCTTTGATTTTGAGTCGTTTGCGTCTGCCCCTCTTGGGTTGCGTTATCCGCAGCTTGAAACTGCGCGGCTAAAATTTGAGCTAGCTTTACTTTTAGAGCCGGGATGTATTCGTTATTTGACGTAGCCCAGAGCCTAAAGCAAACGTCTTTGAAGTTTTCGTCGCCAAGGCTGTCGGTCAAATTTTCATAAAATGCGTTTAGCTCAAGCTCGTAGTTTAGGGCTTTTATAAAGCAAGCGTCAAGATCCTCGCACGCTAAAGCGTAAAAAACTTGCGGATCGGCCGGATCTGCATAAGGCTTTAAGAGCTCCAGTCCGCTTTGCCTAACGGCTAAAATTTGGGTGAAAATTTCATCTTTTTCTTTTACGCTTTCGTAAAATTTCACTCCCTGCGACTCTAGTAAAAAAACCGCATTTGCGGCTTGTTTTAGCTCTTCGTTCATCTTGCGCCGCCGGTAGCTTTTTGCGCTAGGTTGTTGATTAGAGCCGAGATCTCGTGTAAATTTTCGCCTTTTAGCAGATCGTCCCACATCTTTTTCGGGAAAATTTCGTGGTCGTACTCTATCGTAGCCGAGCCGATTAGTTTGTTAAATTTGACGTTTTTTATGCCGTCTATTTGCTTTATCGTTTGATCTATTTTTTCTAACGGCAAGCTGTCTGCTTCCTTTTTGATATCGCTGCTGACGCGGACTCTTAAACGACCCGCGACGTGGTGGATCGGCGTGAAATACGAAGCTATGCGTAAGACTAGTTCTGATGGTATATGTGGCGCTGCACTCATGTTTCTCCTTTATTTTTTGCGTATTATCGTTTTGCTACGCTTAAATTTAACTAAAAGTTTTTTGCATATCGTTATCAAATTATTTTTGATAAAAATGTTTAAAACGCTATTTGTTTTGGCATTTTGGGCAAAAACCGTATAAAATCATCGCGTGGCCTTCGAGTTTGAAGCCCGAAATTTGACAAATTCGCTCTTGTTTTTCTTCTATATATTTATCGAAAAAACTCTCGGTCGCGCCGCACTTCGTGCATACGAGATGATCGTGGTGCGACTTTAAATTTAGTTCGAATTTATTCGTTCCGTCCTCTTCAAAAGCGAGAACTAAACCGAATTTTTGTAAAAAATTTAAAAACTGATATATCGCCGTTAGGCTCAAATTTCGTCTAAATTCGCTTTTAATCCTCGTTTTTATCTGGCTTGCGCTAAGATGCTCGTCGCTAGAAAATAAAATTTTTAAAATTTGCTCTTTAGCGGCGGAATTTTTATATCCGCAATCTCGCAAAAACTCTAAAAATTTCATATAAAAATTATCAAAATTGTGCATTTATAGCCGCTTTGCCTTATAAAAATAGGTTCTAATTATAGTAAAACAAGCTGATAATGCGATAAATTTAAGACTAATTCTCAAAAAATCAAGATTTTGGCTAAGCGATTATAAAGGTTATTTTGGCATAATTCCGCAAATTTTTTAAAAGGGCTACTATGACGTACGACGAGCTAGAGCTTGAGGCTGTTTTGCTGGAGGTTTTGGAAAATCGAGGCAATTTTGAATCGCTTGACGACGAGGAGCTTTTCGAGCTTATAGAAGAGGTTGCGAAATACACCGACGGCGATTATGAAGAAGCGTTTGAATATATGACTCAGTTTTCGCCGATCAACAAAAAAAGGTTCGTGTCTCTTTATACGGTTTAGCCAAACGGCTAAACCGAGTTTTTCTTATTTTTTATACTGAAAAAATTTATTCGCTATTTCTTGAAGCTTTTTTGTATATCTAGACTCTTTAGGCGAGTTGTTATAAATATCTTCCATATCATACATTCTATCGTAATAATCAAACGTGGCTTGCTTATCGACGACTATCAAAGAGGTATTTATGCTAACTCCGACAAAAAGCCCTCTGCTTTTGCCTCTTTCCGTAGCCCAAGCCGAAATTTCTGGCAAATCAGTCATAACTCCCGCTTTTTCGCCTGCTCCAAGTATCACTGCATCGGCGCTTAGATCGATTTGTCCTTTTCCGTTTAGTAGTCCGGCGTACGATCTTCTTGATTTGATTAAAATAATTAGGTCGGTTGATTTATATCCCGCCTGCAGGCCAATGCCGCCGCCTTTAAAACTAACGAATATCGGGCTACTCCATTCATTATCGTCGTTTCTACCGATAAATATACCGTCGCCTGAATGCGTAGTAGCTATGAGGCCTCCGCTTACCATCTCGGGGATTATGATTATACCCTTAACTTCGCTCGTATCCTTTGTATTTAGCAGCTTTTGAGTGCCTAAGTCGTTTAGGATATCAAGTGATGTCCTAACCTTTTGATTTTGCGTAAAATCCGCATAAGCAAGCTGCGTAAGTAGCAGCGCGCAAGTTGCAAGCTTTAAAAACTTTTTCATTTTTATTTCCTTTTTTGTAAAATTTACCCGCTATTATAGTATTTTTTTTATTAAATTTAAAAAATGTTCGTTAAGCTTATGCAAAAAGGAGTTAAATGAAAAAGATTATTTTGGCGGTTTTGCTCTGCCTAAATTTAAGCGCAAAAGCGCAGGGCGGCGCCTCCGGCGAAGCTCAGACGATCGTAAACGGCGACATCGAGATAGTGCGGGTGGAGGCTAAATTCGCCGGGAATTTAAGCATTGACGGTAAAAAAAAGCGCTGGCTTAGCGTGCCGGGGGATAAAAATTTAAAATTTGCCATCGTCGCCGCTAGCTACCGTCAAAAGGGCGAAATAAAGCTAATAAACGGGCTTAAAAGCGGCGACGAGACGATAGTTTTTAAGATCGTAGAGGGCGAATATAAAAAAGAAAAAATAACCGTCGAAGGTAGCAAAGTAACGCCGCCAAAAGACGTGCTAAAGCGTATCGAGGAGGAGCGCGAGGAGGCGAATAAAATCTACGCGACGGCTAATGTCGGGCTAAAATTTGACTCCAAATTTATCCTGCCGATGAGCTCGGCAGTCACGAGCCCGTTTGGTACCGCGCGCGTATTTAACGGCACTTTAAAAAGCTACCACGGCGGCACGGACTTTAGGGCCGCAGTCGGCACGCCCGTAATCGCATCAAACGACGGCGTAGTCGTCATCGCAAAAGATCGCTACTACGCTGGCGGATCGGTTGTGATCGATCACGGCGAGGGCATTTACACGCAGTACTATCATCTAAGCGCGCTAAACGTTAAAGTCGGCCAAAGCGTCAAAAAAGGCGATACCATCGCGCTTAGCGGCGCTAGCGGACGAGTGAGCGGGCCGCACCTGCACTTTGGCGTGATCGCCGGAGGCGTGCAGGTAAATCCGATAAATTTCGTCAAAAAAATCAATGAAATTTTAAATTAACATTTTTTTCACGACTTTTCTTTAAACTTCGCTCATCTTTTTGAAGGAGAGAAAATGAAAAAAGTAGTTTTGATTAGTATGTTTGTTGCGGGCGGGCTTTTTGCCGCTTCGCTTGAAAATAGCACAAACGACGAGCTTTATAAAATGGTCGCAAACGCCGACGCTAAGACGCTTAGCGAAGTAGCGTTTGAGATAGATAAGCGTGCAGGCAAGCTAAAATTTGAAGCCAAAGAGGTCAAACGCGGGCTAAAGACCGAAATCAGAAAGAAGCTTGACGCGATGAGTATCGCCGATAAAGAGGCGTTTATGCGCGAGTTTAGAAACGGCTATAACGCCCAAGTTGGCGCGCTAAGCGTGGCGGAGGCTAAAAAGCTTGATCTCGAGCTGAAAGACGATGACGATGACGATTTTCACAAGAAATTTAAGCGCGATTTTAAGGGCGGATTTATAAAAGATAAAGACGCCAAAGGCCCACATATGCCGCAAGGTAAAGAGTAAATTTAGCCTTTTTAGGCTTTGCGGGGCGGGTTTTCGTTTAAATTTGCGCGAAAATTTGCCCCGCTTTTTACAAATTTAAGCACTTTGGCGACGACGTAAATTTATGAAATTTTACCTTGAAATTTAGATGAAATTTGATAAATTTACGCAGGATTTATTTGTGGCGAAATTTGAGCGCTCTTTGAAAATCTCGGATGAAAACGAGCCTTGCAAACAGGATAAATAAAACTCGAAAATCAAGCGGATAAAACGCCGTAAAACGACAAAAACAAAACGGAGCAAGAATGAGTAAAATTTTGATCGTCGAGGACGAAAATATGCTGCTTGAGATGATGTGCGCGTATCTGGGGGCGCAGGGCTACGAGACTGCGGGCGCGAAAAGCTATGACTACGCGTTAAATTTGGCCTATGAAAGCAACTTTGATCTTTGGATATTTGACGTCAAGATCATCGGCGGCAGCGGCTTTGCATTACTTCGGGAGCTGCGAAACGCGGGCAAAAATACTCCTTGCATATTTACGACCTCGCTAAATACGCTTGATGACGTGCAAACCGGTTTTACTAGCGGGTGCGACGACTACATCAAAAAGCCGTTTGAGCTAAAAGAGCTTCATTTGCGCGTGCAAAATTTGCTAAAACGCACCTTCGTGCATAACAAAAACGAGCTGGTAAATCTGGGCGAAAATTTGGGCTTTGATATGAATCAGGGCTTACTGTTTCGTGACGGCAAGGCTGTCTCGATGCCTAAAAAACAGTCTAGGCTGCTGGCACTCTTACTTAAAAACCAGGATAAATTTTTAAGTAGAGAGGAGATCTATTCTCAAATTTGGGACTACGACGAGAGTCCTAGCGAGCTTAGTTTGCGCGTTTATATCGCGGAGCTGCGTAAAATTTTAGGCAAAGAGCGTATCGTTAGCGCATCAAAGCTAGGCTATAAATATGTTTAAGCTTTTTGGTGTGGCTGAGATACAAAGAGTGGAGTACTGGCCTAAAATTTCATCCAAATTTACGCAAGATTTTTGCCGTTTTATGCTTCAAAATTTACGTCCGCAAGATAGCCGCAAATTTAACCCAAAAGGCGGCAAATGTCCTTTCTAAAATCTATTAAAAAAGCCTTCGTTGCGATCTCGGACCGTCAAATTTTACCTATTTTTTTGCTTTATTTTATCACGAGCGCCGCGTTTTTGGTCTTTTTCGCGCAGATGTTTTACGAGCGCGAAAAGCATTTTATCCTAGACCGCGACGTATTTATCGTGCGAGATTTGCAGCACCACCTGCAAAATAAACTACAAAAAAACGGCGAGATAGACGACGATGATTTTGACGACGTCGAGGCTTTTGCCGTAAATTTAAAAACGGGCGAGGAGATAGAGGACGACTTTGAGCCGCGCGAAGGCATGCCGAGCAGATACAAGGACGGAGCGAGCTCGGTGGTGCAGTTTTATCTCAAAAATCGTCTCGGCGAGGAGGAGTACTAC
>CAUQMN010000039.1:0-8115 GCA_963518765.1 uncultured Campylobacter sp. | reverse complement strand
GTGCTAGACGCGCGCGAGGGCTACGACTATGAGAAATTTGACGCGCTTGGCGTAAAGCGCGCTCTTGGCGAAGAAAATCTAAGCGTAGATGGCCTAAAAGCGCTTCTAAGCCCCGCTGCGAGCGCATTTTTAGGCGAGATGGCGGAGGCGGCGCGAGATAGGACGCGCAGGCAGTTTGGCAACTCGGTGCAGTTTTTTACGCCGCTTTATATCTCAAATTTTTGCGATAGCGACTGCGTCTACTGCGGCTTTAGCTCGAAAAATAAGATCTCTCGCGTGCGGCTAAAGGCGGACGAGGCGGCGACGGAGTTAGCAAATATCGCAAAAAGCGGGCTAAAAGATGTGCTGATCCTAACCGGCGAAAGCGCGAAAAAAAGCGACCTGGGCTATATCGGCGAGGTTTGCAAGGAGGCGTCTAGGCTTTTTAGCAACGTCGGTGTCGAGATCTATCCGCTAAATGCCGACGAATACGCGTTTTTGCACGGTTGCGGCGCGGACTACGTCGTGGTTTTTCAGGAGACTTATGGCCCTGCGGCGTATGCGAGATTTCACCTCGGCGGCGTCAAGCGCTCGTTTGCCTACCGCTTTCACGCTCAGGAGCGCGCTCTCATGGGCGGTATGCGCAGCGTCGGATTTGCCGCGCTTTTGGGGCTTGATGACTTTAGAAAGGACGCGCTAGCCACCGCGCTGCACGCGCATTTTATACAACAAAAGTATCCGCACGCCGAGATAGCGCTATCTTGCCCGCGCCTACGCCCCGCGATAAACAAGGCTCACGTCGGCCCGCGGGACGTTGACGAGAGGGCGCTGTTTCAGGTTATCTGCGCGTACCGCCTCTTTTTGCCCTACGCAAACATCACGATCTCCACGCGCGAGTCGGCGCGCTTTCGAGACGGCGTCATTGCAGTCGCCGCGAACAAAATTTCAGCCGGCGTTAGCACTGGCGTGGGGACGCACTCTGATAAGGCCAAAAAAGGCGACGAGCAGTTTGAGATCAGCGACGCGCGCTCGGTCAAGGAGATACTGGGTGCCGTGCGAGGTCTAAATTTGCAGCCCGTGATGAGCGAGCATATTTACGTTTGAGGTCGGTCGGCTATCGGTCGCGCGTTTTGCGGACGTAAAATTTGGCTTTTGGAGTAGAGGCGATGGAGTCTGGTAAATTTGAGCTCGTTTGGGTGACGAACCGCCGCTTGAGCGAGGATTTTTTCGCGGACGTTAGACGGGTAGCTCAGGGCGGCAGGGCGGATAAAATTTTGCTCAGGGAGAGCGATTTGCCAGGGGACGAGTATGAAATTTTGGCCCGTAAAACGCTTGAAATTATCGTCGAACACGGCTCTAGCGCGCAGCTTGTTTTGCATACTTACGCAAGCGTCGCAAGCAAGCTCGGCGTGGGCGAACTACATCTGCCGTTTGCTAATTTTACGGCGTTAAGCGTCAAGCGAGCTGTAAATTTAGCGGATTTAAATTTGGTAAAATCAGGTAGCGTCCGTGCGGTTAAAGACGAAATTAGCGGCATTTGCTCGCTAAATTTGACGCAAAATTTCAAGATCGGCGTTTCGGTGCACTCTTTAGAGCAGGCTCTAGCGGCGCAGGATTTCGGTGCCGATTACGTCGTGGCGGGGCATATTTTTGATACGCCTTCTCACGCGCTGGAGCGGGGCAGGGGGCTTAAATTTTTGCGGGAGATTTGCGAGAGCTTAAAAATAAAAACCTACGCTATCGGCGGAATAAATTTTGAAAATTTAAGCGAGATCAAGGATGTGGGCGCGGCGGGCGCATACATGATGCGAGGATTTTTAGGCTAAATTTAGGGCGCTTTGCCTACTCGCCGGTACCGCAAACCGGCTCAAAGCCTAACCGTAGCGCAAAATAAAAATTAGCCTTTGCAGCAAAAGCTCGTAGATTTCGTGACTCTAGGCATCGCCGTTAAACCGCGCTTGCGGCGCGTTTGGCGTTTTAAACTAAAATACGCGTCGCGGCTCTAAAAAGGCTTGAAAATTCGGTGCGCGAGGGCTTTGCGCTAGCTAAATTTAGAGGAAATAAATGCGAGATAACTGGCTAGAATACGACTTTATCGGCGAGTTTTCAAATGGCGGCCTAGCCGCGATTTGCGGTAAAAGCAAAAAATGGGGGCTGATAAACTCAAGCGGCGAGGAGGTTTTGCCCTGCGTTTACGATAACCTTTGGTGTTTGCTCGAGTTTTTTACGCTCGAAAAAAATGGAAAGCTCGGCCTAGCAAACGCGCAAGGAAAAATCGTCCTGCCCTGCGAATACGGCGATATCGTAGGCGATGAAGGGGCGGGCTTGGAGCCTTTATTTCGCGCGAAAAAGGGCGAAAAATGGGGCGTCGTAGATAAAGACGGGGCCGTTTTGGTGCCTTTTGAATTTGATGAAATTTCCGAGGTCGGGCAGGACTTTATCATCGCCGCAAAAGACGAAAAATGGGGCATAGCAAATAAACGCGGCGAAGCTTTAAGCGGATTTTGTTACAGCAGCGCGAGCTTGGTTGGTCGCGAGGGTTTATTTAAGGTTTCAAAAGACGGCGAGTTTTTGCTGGTTGATATAAACGGCGAGGCAAAATTGCCCTCGGGCTACTATATCGATTATTTTTGGGACGGTTTTGCCGCCGTGCAAAAAGGCGGATCCGCTAGGCCTATAATCGGCGGAAAATGGGGCTACGTAAATAGTCGCGGCGAGCTTGCTGTCCCCTGCAAATACGACGGGGCAGAGTGGTTTTGCGAAGGGCTGGCTAAGGTTAAAAAGGATGGACGCGAGCTTTTTATAAACCAAAAATATGAGGTCGCGTTTTACTGTAAATTTGACGAAACGAGGGATTTTTGTAGAGGACTAGCCGCGGCAAGGGACGGCGAGAAATGGGGTTTTATAGATAAAAACGGCGAAGCTATGATACCTTTTAAATTTGACGAGGTCGGCATACCGGGTAAAAACGGCCTTACGGTAGTGCGAGAGGGCGAAAAATACGGCGGCGGACGGCACGACTTTATCCTGGTGCTATGGGAAAACAGGCTAGATATCCCATTTATACAAATCGTTCAAAAACGTAGCGACTTTTGGGAAAATCCGCGGTTTGCAAGCACGATTATCTGGGGCCTTGTTAGACGCAAGATAGCGGGCTTTGCTGCGCAAATACAGGCCGCTTTGCAGCGATATACGGATAAAAGAGGACTGCATCTAGATATCAGAAAGGATTGTCAAAAGTATTTAACTAACGAGCCTAAATACAAGCACTTTTCGGTATTTTTACAAAAGCAAAAATAATCTAGCGCTTTAAGCTTTGGGCGAGGCCGGTCGGCTTTTTTAAAATAAAGCTCTCAACTAGAAAATTTGCAAAGCCGCCCGTTTGGTCTCCCGGATACGCGCCTGCTTACGGGCTTAGCCGTCAGCGGCTGCGCTAGTTTTGTCGCGGTTGCGGGTAAATTTATACAGGCGCTTTTGCGGCTTAAATTTAGGTTTTAAATTTAGGCGAATTTCGCTACTATTTGGGCTAAAATTTGATTTAAAAATGGAGAAAAAGTGAAAAAACTAATTTTCGTAACCGTGCTTTGGGCGTTTAGCTTTAGCCTCATCGGCGAGTTTTTGGCGGGGCGAGTGGATAGCTATTTTGCCGCGTTTTCGCGCGTGGTGCTAGCGCTTGGCGTATTTTTGCCTTTTATGATTAAAGATTTTGCCGCGAAAAACCTCGCCCTCTACGCTAAAGTAGCCGCGATCGGCGCGGTGCAAATCGGCGCGATGTATATCTTTTACTACAACTCGTTTGCCTACCTTAGCGTCGCCGAGGTCGCGCTCTTTACGATATTTACGCCGTTTTACGTGAGCGTGGTTTACGACGTGCTCGCGGGTAGGCTGAGGCTACTGTATCTGCTTAGCGTCGGTATCGCGGTCTTTGGCGCTCTTATCATCAAATACGGCAACGTAAATGCCGGCTTTTGGCATGGATTTTTGCTCGTGCAGGGGGCAAATTTATGCTTTGGCGTCGGACAGAGCGCGTATAAATTTCTGCTGGAAAAGCAGGGTTTTAGCGAGCAAAGAGGGGTTTTTGGCTACTTTTTCGTAGGAGCCTCGGCGGTTACGGGCGTAGCATTTGCTATGTTTGGAAATCCGGAAAAAATCAATCTCGACCTAACCCAGGGTGCCGTATTACTGTGGCTTGGTATCGGAGCTAGCGGTCTGGGGTATTTTTTATGGAACAAAGGCGCGTGTGAGGTGGATAGCGGAACTCTAGCTATCATGAATAACGCTCTCATACCTGCTGCCATCATCGTAAATTTGGTCTTTTGGCACAAAGATGCGGATATACTAAGACTCTGCCTCGGCGGTGCGGTGATTTATATCTCGCTACTCATTCACAACAAAATCATCGCGCACTACGAACGAAGCAGGGCGGCAAAACGGCTCTAAATTCGGCGCTGGATTGCTAAAACGAGTTTTTATTTTTTTGTTTCTGAGCGCCGCAAGTTCGTCTCTGCTTTAGCCCAAAAGTTTTTTGCCGTATGGCAGGCTTTGACCGAGTTTTATAGGTGCTAGATACGGCTATAAATTTAATCAAAAATACAAAAATAAGTAAGCAAGGGCGGAAACAAAAAGGCTGCTAGCGTTTTGCTGAAAGGCCATACGGACGAAAAACTTCAAAAAAGATAAACCTTAAGCCCGCTTGCCGCCTTATCATCAGGCGGCGCTTTGCCGGTTTAAGCAAATTCACCGCGGCCTCGGCTATCTTTTTTACGCTTTTTCGTCGCTTTTTTGCGAAATTTTGCTTTTAATTTTTCGGTATTGCTTGTTGGGTGCAGCCGGCAGCGCAACGGAATAAACCGGTCAAATCAAGCGTTTGCTTAAATTTAGACCGGATATAATTTAACCGCATTTTTAACTACTTAAGATATTTATCAATCTTAAAAGAATGCGATAAACTCCTTCTTGCAGTCTAAGCTTTACCTGTCTTTGCATATATCCTGTCTTAGAACCGTAAACGAAAGTAAAGCGCATTTTTTAAGGCAGAGTTTAATGCCGTTAAATTTAGTTTTTAGTATATAAAAACAGAAGTTTGCATAGACGAGCTTGTTGCTAGGCGAGTCGATTTTGGCCGCAGTCCTTGCTAGGATTTGCGAGCGATAAGCGACTGGAATTTTATCTTTGAAAATATACTTGGAGCTAAGAGTATTTATCTGCGCAGCTTTAGAGCTTATGATTTTTATATTGCTAGATTGCTAAAGATAGGCCTTTAATACGCGCGGCGCGTAGCGGAAGTTGATTTAGATTTGTCGCAACTTTTTTATATTATGTGATAAAGCGCTAGAGATGTTATGGTTGCTAACGCTGATTTTGTGGGCTTTATGGGTGAAAACAGAGGATACTGCTGAGCAAGTGAAATACGATGCGACCCTTTGGTTGTAGCCCTGCGTTTAACTCCTTAGCCATTTTTAGCGCGGTTTTGTAGCTGATATCTTTTGCAGAGCCTAAAAGCTTGACTAACTTACCCTGCTCGCCATAATAGTAGTCTTTTTTGAGTTTAACTTTTTTACTCTTGCGACCAGTAGTTTTTAGGATTTTGAGCCAAAGCCCGCATTCGTCAAGCTTTTGACGGCTTTCTTTTTTGCCGATAGGGAGAGTATACGACGAGATAATTTTGTCAGGGTGAGCTTTAAAGCCGACAAAATCCGTAAGTTTGTCAAGTTGAGAGGTTAATCCCATACAAGTCCTTTTTTCTATTAATTATAAGATTTTGGACGGGGGGCTACGGATTTCTCTAAAAAATACTTCCTAACTACGCTAGGAAGTAATCAAGGAAGTTTTAGGAAAGCAATTCGATAAATTTCGGATTACTTAGCTTTAATGCCTATTTTACAAAAGCCGGATATTGGGATATTTTTGGGAGAATTTGTCTAAATGGTGCGACCTGCGAGATTTGAACTCGCACACCCTTCGGCACTACCACCTCAAAGTAGCGTGTCTACCGTTCCACCAAGGTCGCACGTGGATTATAAAGAATAAAGAGCGGGACGAACCCGCCCGATATTAAAACATTGGGTTTGCGTAAAGAACGATTAGTGCGATAACTAGCGCGTAGATAACTTGCGCTTCGATCATCGCAAGAGCAACGAACATCGTCGTAGTTAGCTTGCTACCCACGCCAGGGTTTCTAGCCGTGCCTGAGATTGTCGCAGAAGCGGTATTTCCCATACCGATAGCGCCGCCAAGAGCTGCTAGGCCTAGACCTACGGCAGCCGCAAGAACAGAGTAAGATCTTAGCATCTCGCCGTCGCCCGCAAACGCAAAGCTAGCAAGAGCCATCATTAAAAAAACAACTTTTTTCATAAAGTCTCCTTGTAAATTTAAGCCATTTCGGATCAGACCCCTACTTTGAAGCTTTGAGAGCGCATTTTATAAAAATTTAGCTTTGAGTTACTTAAAACCGAGAAAAATTTTTCATAAATTTTCCGTTCGTCAAATTTGCTGCCGAGTAGTGCTACAAATTTACAAAAAATTTCAGCCGTGTTTCGTTTTTCTACGAATTTATTTAAAAATTAGAATTTTAAAAGCTTTTTTATGCTAGCCTCGCTTCTGAAATTTTAAATACTAAGGTTAAATTTGGCGCAGGATAAATTTTCAAAAATCGGCTTTATCTTAGCCGTCGCGGGCTCTGCGGTGGGGCTTGGAAATGCGTGGAAATTCCCGTATTTAGTCGGTCAAAACGGCGGTTCGGCCTTCGTGCTTTTGTATCTTTTTATGACGTTTTTTATCGGACTTGCGATATTTTTCGGCGAGATAGCTATCGGTAAGCTTTCTGAGTCTGACCCAGTAAATGCTTTTAAAAAGCTTGCTCCAAAACACAAAGAAACTTGGAAATTTGCGGGTTTTACGATGATAGGCGCGATCATTATCGCCTCTTTTTACACGGTTATCATCGGATGGATACTAAAATACGCAGTAATGGTAATAACAGAACTTCCAAAAGACGTCGAGGCCTCGGAGAAAATTTTCGGAAATTTCTACGCTAACGACGCCGCGTCTCAAATTTTTTACTTTACGATCGTGTTTTTCCTCTGTATTTTTATCGTATCAAAGGGCATAAAAAGCGGTATCGAGCGCGTAAACGTCTGGATGATGCCATCGCTTCTTATCTTGCTTGTCATCATGCTTGGCTACTCGTTTACGATGGACGGATTCGTGCAGTCGGCTAAATTTTTGCTGGTTCCCGATTTTTCAAAATTAGGCGTGAGCAGCATTCTAACCGCGCTTGGACTAGCGTTTTTTACGCTGTCTCTTGGCGTCGGCGTTATCATCGTTTACTCCGCGTCGCTACCCGATAATACGAACCTTGTTAGCTCATCGATCATAATCGTCGTGATAAACGTCGTGATGGGTATTTTGATGGGGCTTGTTATCTTTACTTTCGTGTTTGAGTTCGGCGCGACGCCTAGTCAGGGCGTGGGACTCGTGTTTATCTCGCTGCCTACGCTGTTTGCGAAGCTCGGTACGCTCGGACACGTGCTTGCGTTTGCGTTTTTCTCGGCACTGCTTTTTGCGGGCATAACTTCGGCCATCTCGATGCTAGAGCCGTTTACGCACTATCTTATCCGAGAATTCGGCTTTTCTCGTAAAAAAGCCCTCGCGCTAATCGGCGCTTTCATCTACTGCATGGGCATTTTGTGTATACTTTCAAGCATCGAAGGCGTTAAAGAAAATTTGACGTTTTTCGGCAAGAGCTTTTTTGACTGCCTTGATTTTCTTAGCTCAAACATTATCATGCCTATCGGCGGCATTACGGTGTCGATTTTCGTCGGGTTTGTCATCAAAAAAGACGCGCTTTACATACTTTTTGGGCCGTATATGAGCAAGGCCGTTTTTGAAATTTGGTATTTTATGATTAGATTCGTAGCCCCTATTAGCATCGTCATCATCACTATAAATGCGCTAAGAGGCTAACCGTGGCAAGCGATAAATTTTCTAAAATCGGATTTATATTATCCATCGTGGGTGCTGCTATCGGGCTTGGCAATGCGTGGAAATTCCCGTACATGGTCGGCGCAAACGGCGGTTCTGCGTTCGTGCTTTTGTATCTTGTTTTTGCCGTTGCGGTCGGGCTTAGTATATTTT
>CAUQMN010000038.1:0-8270 GCA_963518765.1 uncultured Campylobacter sp. | reverse complement strand
GCTTTTGATAAGGCAAATTTGACCGTAACAAAAGCGCATGAGTTGCAAGACGACGTAATGGCGTTTTTTGAGCAAATTTTCGAGTTTAATCCAAAGCTTCTGGGCGGCAAAATGCCTGATAAGAGCCTATTTTTATGATACTTATAGATAACGTCAAAAAAGACCGCGGCGCGTTTTTAAAGGTCGCGGACTACCTTTGGGGCGGCTTTAGCGGTCTTGCGACGATAGCGCTTATCATCGCGCTTTGGCAGATCGGCAGCGAGCTGGGAGGGGAGTTTTTGCTCCCCGCGCCTCAGGCTGTTTTCGTGCGGGCGTACGAGCTTTTGGCGGACTATAAAAATAGCGAGATAAACATCACTCTCGTGCGCTCGCTAGTGGGAGTCGGTACGGCCTGTGCCATCGGTATCACGCTAGGACTGGTTGCTGGAGCGTATAGAAGCTTTGCCGCGTTTTTAAAGCCCGTGATCACGACGTTGCTTTCTATGCCGCCTATTATTTGGATCGTTTTAGCTATATTTTGGTTCGGGTTCGGAAACTCGAGCACCATCTTTACGATCATTATCACGGTTTTGCCGCTAACCTTTGCTAGCTCGATGGTCGGCATGATGAGCGTTAGCGAGGAGCTAAAGGAGATGTTTGACGCCTATAAACTAGGCATTTGCAAAAAGATTCGCCACCTATACGTTCCGCACCTAACCAGCCACATCATCAGCTCTCTAAGCGTTGCCGTAGGCATGGGCGTAAAGATCGTCATCATGGGCGAGCTACTAGGCGCAAACGACGGTATGGGCGCTAAGATCGCAAGCGCTAGAGTGATGCTAGACACCACCGAAGTGATGGCCTACGTCGTGCTTACTATCGCTATCATTATGCTTTTTGAGTATCTGGTTATCGAGCCGCTAAAGATCACTCTAATGCCGTGGAAAAGGTAGTTTGCTATGCTGGAACTTCAAAATTTAGAATACGAAATTTTACGCGACAAGGTCGTGCGCGATTTTAGCTTAAAGGTCGGCGCGGGCGAAGTAGTGACGCTATTTGGCGCGAGCGGCTGCGGTAAAACCACGATCCTGCGCCTGATCTCGGGTCTCATAGATCCCCGCAAAGGCAAAATAATCAATAAATTTAACAAAACGACCTATCTCTTTCAGGAAAATCGCCTGCTCGAGTGGAAAAATGCGCTTGAAAATGTGCTGCTCGTGATGGACGAACCCGATGAAAAGGCCGTGCTACAGCTATTTTCTAGACTTGGACTAACGGAAAAAGACGCGCTAAAATACCCTGACGAGCTAAGCGGCGGCATGCGCCAAAGGGTTGCCTTCGTGCGAGCGATCGTGACAAAGCCTGATTTACTGCTGATGGACGAGCCGTTTTCGGGGCTTGATTATGATATGAAGGAAATTTTAATCGACATCGTCACGCGCCGCGTCGAGGAGGGTATGAGCGTCGTGCTGGTGACTCACGACAGGATGGAGGCCGCGCGCATGTCTAGTAAAATTTGCTTTTTAGCGAGCAAGGGCGCGGTGATCGAGCGCGAGCTGGAGCTTGACCGCGCCTTTTCGCAGCGAGATTTTGCCTACGCTAGCGGCGTGATAGACGAAAATTTTAAAGGAAAAATTTATTATGATTAACGACTTTTTTACCCATCCGATGAGAATTTTTTTCCTTACGAGCGCGGTTTGCGCGGTGCTAGGCGGGGCGGTATTTTTTACGCCCGTAGATTTCGTTAGCTGGCATAAATTTATCTTTTTGCACCTTGTCGCAGCGCTTGCGTACGCGGGATTTTTGCTAACGGGGCTAACTGATTGGACGAATTTTAGCGGAGGGCTAAAAAAGCACGCCTACGTTATGTTTTCGTTTTTTGCGGCGAGTTTTGTTAGCGCGTTTTTTAGCCTGTTTGCGGCTCATTTTTTTATGGCGCTTTTTTGGGCGTATCTGGCCGGGCTTTGCGTTTATATGATCTGGCTTGATAGAAACGACGATCAGCTGGGCGTTTTAGCATTTTTACTCGGCATTTTGGGATTTGAGATTTACTATCTGCTTAGCGGCGAGGAGAGATTTTTAAATTTGCAAATCCACCTTCACGTTATCGCCATTTTACTTATATCTTTTCGCGTTAGCGTCGTGCTCGGTAAAGAGGCGCTAAACCGCGAGTCCGGTATGCAAGACGCGGCCTTTGTGCCAAATTTCGTCTATAAAAACATCGCGATCGTTAGCGTTTGCGCGTTTTTATTAGTTAGCTTGTTTTTTGAAGGCAGCAAGGCGGTAAATTTCGCCGCGATAGCCTGCGGTAGCGCGATTTTAGCTAAGCTAAAAGAGTGGCACTACAAGGAGCTTTTGCGCCATAGTTTCGTGATTTACTACTACTTGATGCAGCTTTTGCTGGCTGCCGGTTATATCCTTTACGGTGCGAGCGGGATTTTAGGGCTGGGGCTAGAGACAAATATGCTGCACGTCATCGCGCTAAACGGCATTATCTTTAGCATTATGCTTATCTTTAACATCGCGGGTTTGCGCCATAGCGGGCAGGAGCTTGAGTTTTTACGCCTTAGCAAGATCGCCTTTGCGCTAGTTATCATTGCCGGCATTTGCAGAGGCTTTTTAGCTTACGTTTGGAGCGGATTTTACATCCATTTGCCAGCAACTTTTATCGCCGTAGCTTTCGCGCTTTGGTTTATCGATTTTTATAAAATTTTTAAAGATAACGAGTTTAGCGACGATCCGGAGTAAGAGGCTAATCCAACGCCCTTTTGTGCCTAGCGAGCGATATGGCCGTGCTAACGCATAAAAACGCCAAAATCGCGGCTAGATCGTAGTAAAAATCGTTAAGCTGGGCGCTTTTTAGCCATACGCCTTTTATGACGCGTAAAAAGTATCATAAAAGGTTTGCTTATAAGGGTGAATTTCAGAATGCGGCGCTTGGCGGAGATATCATCAAAATATAATCTTTTGCATTAGTCGGCTATCTGCTAGGTTGTGCAAATTTAGGCTCGCTTTACGAGCAGGGGCTCGGCGTCAAAAAAGACGCGCAAAAAGCGGGCGAAATCTGGCGCAAAGCCTGCGAGGCAAAGGATGGGATGTCGTGCTTTAATCTCGGCGTACTCTACTACAACGCAATGCTCGGCGAAAAAGACGTAACTAGCGCAAAAAACTATCTACAAAAGGCGTGCATCTACGGCTGGAACAAGGGCTGCGAAGCCGCAAAAGCGATAGAAAAAGCCACAAAACGATAAATTTGCCTAAATTTTAATGTTGGTCGAAAGCGGTGCAAAATTCAATTTGGATCGCAGATTATTTGCGCTCAAATTTGCTCGCGTTTTATGTCAAATTTGACGGGTTGATTCGCAAATAACTGCGGCGAAATTTACCCAAAAGCGGGGAGTTAAATTTGTGCTTTTAAATTTAACGAAAACAAATGCGTCAAATTTAGCTCAAATTTCAGGGCGGATTTTGCAAAACAAGCCCCAAATTTCATCAAATTTCGCTCTCTTTTAGCTGCTCGATTTTGGCCGCCACGTTCCTATTCGTCACCTTTTCGATCTCTTCGCTCGTTGCAGTCATTATCGCTTCAAAGCTGCCGTAAAATTTAACGAGCTTTGCGATACTTCCCGCCGATACGCCCGCGTCTGCTAGCTTGCTAGCGCCCAGATCCTCTTTGCGCTTGGTTTTTTGATGAAAGGTAATCGCAAATCGGTGCGCCTCGTCGCGAAGTCGCTGGAAAAACTGAAGCCGTCTGTCGTTCGTCGGTAGCGTAAATACGCCGCTGCTAGCGTAAATTTTATCCCTCGCGCCACCTTTTGCGCGGTGGGCTTTGGCGTCTATTTTTTCTTTTGAGATGGCGAGTATATCGACGTTTGCACCGCTACTAGCGATGATATCCGTGGCAAGATCCAGCAGCGCCTGACCGCCGTCGATGAGCCACAGATCTGGCGGACTAAGCTTGTCAAACCGCAAAGCGCGCTCGGTTAGCATCTGGCGCATCTGATCGTAGTCGTTTGCATAAGAGAGGTGCATGTGGCGGTAGTACTCTTTGGCGAAGTTTCCGTGCTCAAAGCGCACCATCGCGCCGACCGCGGCCGCGCCGAACATATGCGAGTTGTCAAAGGTCTCGATGACGTGCGGCGCGCATGCTAGGCCGAAATACTCCTTTAACTCGTCCAAAAACGCGTCGTCGTGGGTTTTTAGGTACTTTTGGATAAAGACTTGCGCGTTTGTTAGCGCCATCTCGCAGATGCGCTTTTTCTCGCCGATTTTAGGCACGCAGATGCTAAATTTACGGCCGTGGCGAGCGGTTAAAATCTCCTCCACGAGGCTTGCGTCCTCAAAGGCTTCTAGTACGTAAATTTTCGCGCTCACTACTGGCGCGCCAGCTGGAAAGCTCTCTAAAACGATTTGTTTGTACGCGTCGTTTAGATCGCCTTGCGAGCTCATTTTGGCGTTTGTTATATTTTGATACACGCCGCTAATTTTGCCGCCGTGCACGCTAAAACGCACCGCGCAAAGCAAATTTTGCTCCGCGCCCACGGCAAAAACCTCAAAATCCTCAAGTTTAGCCAGATCGACCTCGATTTTGACGTCTAGATCCTTGATCGCGTTGATCTTATCGCGTACGAGGGCGGCTTGCTCGTAGTTTTCGTTTTGAGCGTATTTGTTCATCAAATTTACGAGCTTTGGCAGCATAGAAAGCGGATTGTTTAGCGCCGCAATCGCGCCCTCTACGACCTTGGCGTAGTCTGCGGGCGAAATTTTGCTGATGAGAGGAGCTTCCGAGTAACCGATCTGATAGGGCAGATAGGCACCCGTGGCTTTGAGCGCGCTTTTGCTTTGCACGAGCTTAAAGCTCAGCCTAAGCGCGTCCAAAAGCTCGCGAGCGCCGCGAAAATACGGCCCGAAATACTTGACGTTTTTGCCTCGGACGATCTTGCGCGTGATCTCAAAGCGCGGGAAATCCTCGTCCAAATTTACGTAGATGTACGGATAGGTCTTATCGTCGCGTAGCAAGATGTTGTATTTTGGCCTTAGCTGCTTGATGAAGGAGTTTTCCAGTATCAGCGCGTCGGCTTCGCTGGGAGTCACGATATACTCGAGGTGTACGGCCTCGCTGATCATCTTGTGGATGCGCGGGCTAACCTTGGGCGAGGGGGCGAGACTTGGCGTAAATGAAAAGTAGCTTTTGACTCGGTTTTTTAAAATTTTAGCCTTGCCGACGTAAAGAAGCTTGCCCGCCTTATCAAAATACTGATAAACGCCGGGCTGGGCGGGCAGTGAGCGGATCTCGTCGATTAGCAAAATTTAGCTCCCGTTTGTAAATTTGCGTTTTTGCTTCGCGCGGTTAAATTTGACGAGGTTTGCGCCATATAGTTTTTATAAATTAAAAGCCCTGCGCTTGGGTGCTTTGCGTCTAAATTTAGCTCTATTTTATCTTGCTTCATCGCGCCTCGCTTGATTCTTTGGCTAAATTTTGCTTTATGGCAAGGCGGATCTTTTCAAATCCTTCAAAAATCCTCTCGCTTTTGGCTAAATTTACGAACTCTCCTTTGGCCGGCTCGGCATAAGTAAAAATTCGCCTTTTTTCGTACGGATCGGTAGCTTTTTTAAATTTTAAATGCTTTGTCACAAAAAATTTAACGTCCGTTACGCGAGCTAGCCTGCCGTCAAAATTTACGCTAGAATAGATTTTTAATAAGCCTTTTAACATTTTTATACTACTATCGCTTTTTAGTTCCTGAAGTCCTAACGGATGAAACAGGGCGAAAAACAAAACGCCGTTTTTCTCGTAGCAAAAGGCGATGAGTCTGCGATGATTTAGGCTTAAAAGCCGTAAAAATTCCCCGCATTCTCTACGGTTTTTTAACTCTTTATAAAAAGGATTATCAACAATATGTCGAATAATAGTCTTAGCGTCTTTCATAAGGCGATTTTAGCATTTTTTTTGTTAATTTTTATAGCAGGCTGCGGCCACAAGGGCGATCCGTTCTACGAAGCGCCGTCTGAGCCCTCAAACAGCAAAACTGAAAAGATAAATAAACTATAAATCAAGGAGAGTAAATGAAGATCGTCGGACTTCTGGGTCTGTTTTTCGCGCTTGCTTTCGGTAGCGGCGACGCTGCGGGCGAGGCGTTAAATTTAACGACTACGTGGGTGGGTATAGCATGCCTCATTATTTTCGTCGTGGGATATTTTTTCATCGCTACGGAGGAAAATTTTCATATGGATAAGGCCAAACCGGCCATATTTATCGGCACTTTTATGTTCTTGCTCATCGGCTTTTATATGCTGGCAAACGGCCTAGACGTACATTCGTTGCAAAATGAGGTAAATCACCTGATTTTAGAGATTTCGCAGATCGTATTTTTCCTCATGGTCGCGATGACCTATATCGAGGCGCTTATAGAGCGGGACGTGTTTAACGCGCTAAAATACAACCTCGTCTCAAAGGGCTACACGTATAAAAAGCTATTTTGGCTAACGGGCGTTTTGGCGTTTTTCATTAGCCCCGTCGCCGATAACCTAACTACGGCCCTTATCCTTTCTACCGTTCTTTTAACGATAGATAAAAATAACGTAAATTTCCTAGTTGCGGGCGCGATAAACATCGTCGTAGCCGCAAATGCTGGCGGCGCATGGAGTCCGTTCGGCGATATAACGACTCTGATGGCTTGGGCTGCGGGCAAGGCTCCGTTTATCGACTTTTTCGCACTTTTCCCGGCTTCGTTTATCGGCTGGCTGGTTACGGCGTTTTTGCTAGCGCGCGTCGTGCCTGAGGGTAGTCCGCACTTTGACCCTGCGACAGAGCCTAAAGTAAGCATCAAAAAAGGCGGCAAAGTCGTTATCGGTCTTGGCGCATTTACGATATTTTCGGCCGTTATGATGCACCAGCTTTTCCACCTGCCTGCGATGTGGGGCATGATGTTTGGCTTCTCGCTTCTTAGCCTTTACACCTACATCTACAAAAAAACTAATAAAAACGAAGAGCCTATGCACGTCTTTCACTATATGTCAAAGATCGAAAACAACACGCTTTTCTTCTTCTTCGGTATCCTTGCAGCCGTCGGCGCACTACACTTCGTCGGATTTTTAAATTACGCCGTTTCGCTTTATGATAAATTCGGCGCCACTGCCGTAAATATAGGAGTCGGCTTCCTATCTGCTATCGTGGATAACGTCCCTGTTATGTCTGCCGTACTAAAAGCAAATCCTATGATGGGCGCGGATGCGGGCGAAAATTTAAGCCAGTGGCTTTTGGTAACGTTAACTGCGGGTATCGGCGGCTCGATGATTAGCTTCGGTTCTGCTGCCGGCGTTGGCGTCATGGGCAAACTAAAGGGCATATATACTTTCGGCGCGCATATGAGGCTTGCTTGGACGGTAGTAGTCGGCTACGTCGTATCCGTGGCGATTTGGTACGTGCAGTTTGAAATTTTGCATTTATATTTCTAAAGGGCGGGCATGAATAACACGATAATAGTTTTGGATTTTGGTTCGCAATACACCCAACTAATCGCTAGGCGTCTGCGCGAACAGGGCGTTTATACCGAAATTTTGCCTTTTAACGTCAAGGTCGAGGAGATCAAAGCAAAAAAACCAAAAGGCATAATCCTAAGCGGCGGACCTGCTAGCGTCTATGCTCCTGATGCGTATTTTTGCGACGAGGGCGTGTTTAAGCTAAAGCTGCCGATTTTAGGCATTTGCTACGGTATGCAGCTTTTGGCGCACAAATTCGGCGCCCAGGTCGCTCCGGCCTCTCATAAGGAGTACGGCAAAGCCGAGCTAACCGTGACTAAGGCGCACCGACTTTTTACCGATTTACCCCAAAAGCAGATCGTCTGGATGAGCCACTCCGACTTCGTAAAAAATTTACCAAACGGCTTTGAGGCGATGGCTACGAGCGAAAATTCGCCTTATTGCGTATTCGGCGACGACGCGCGTAAATTTTACGCTTTGCAGTTTCATCCCGAGGTGCAGCACAGCGAGTTTGGTACACAGATTTTAAAAAATTTCGCCAAATATATCTGCGACTGCGAAAGCACGTGGAATATGGGTAGCTTCGCCAAAACCCAGATCGCCAAAATCAAAGAAACGGTCGGCAACAAAAAAGTCCTTTGCGCCGTTAGCGGAGGCGTAGATAGCTCCGTCACCGCCGCGCTTTTGGCCGCTGCGATACCGCAAAATTTGATCCTGGTTTTTGTCGATAACGGACTGCTTAGAACGGGCGAGCGCGAGCAGGTCGAAGCTACTTTTAGAACGAAGCTAGGAGTCGAGCTAGTTAGCAT
>CAUQMN010000037.1:0-8270 GCA_963518765.1 uncultured Campylobacter sp. | reverse complement strand
CCTTTTGAGTTTAGAGAAGATTTGGTACAGATACAAGGATCAAATATCAAAAATGAATTTCCGGTAGTCGCCAACAAAAACACCCCCATTTACTCATCAAAAAATATTCTAGCGGGCGGGGCTAAATTTTACTACGGTAGAGTTTATATGTCCGATAGGGTGTTTTATAACGTAGATAAATTCGAACATAACGCGTACTATATGGTGTATTGTAAAACATGCGATAAAAGTAAATTCGGTATAGAGGACGATACTTTAATGAAAGACGCCTTGCCGGACTGGTATACGATAAAGATGCATAAGAAAAACACTCAAGGAAACGTAATAAGTTACTCTTTAAGCGCACCCGTAATAGCGGGCAATCCATTTACGGGCAAGGAAACTAAAGTGGAGTATAAAGGCTATGATTTTTTTGAAGATATGCTAAAAGTAGATGAGCAAGACGACTATATCGCCGGCGTCAGAGATGTGGATATATATGCGAGCAGCTGGCTAATATACGGCTCTGATCCGACAGCCACGACAAATAAAGCTAGGCTGGAGTTTTTTATAAAAAGCGATTGGGGCGGACAGTTATTTTTAAAAAATACAAACAAAAGATACTTTCCACAAAACAACGAACTTGAAGAAAAGGTGGGCAGCTCTCCTGAGTTGCTGAGAAAAAACAGGCGAATCGATTGGTAAATTTACGGGTATTGTTACGCCAAACTAAGAAGCTAAAATTTAGCTTCTTAGTTTTTGTAAATGCTTTATTATTTGCTACTTAAGTTAAAGTTTATCAATGTATCGCTCTTGCCACTAAATGCTTTCAAATTTTTCTAAATTGTTCTGCGGATTAATCTATAAAGCTTTTGTAGGCAGGGTATTGAGCAAAAGAATGCCTATAATACAATTTGTATTTAGGACTAAACTTAAGGGCTTGGGTTTTGCCGCAAACTAACTCGATAATTTCCCCTCACGATCTTTAATTTCATACCATACGCCTGTGTTATTGTCGGCAGTAGGGAGTTAGAGCGGCGATTAAATGATAAATGTCGCTTCCCGCGGCGATTTTAAATTTGCCGCGAATTTTGCCTTAAATATAATAGAAACGTAGGTTACATTACATTTAAAATAAATCAAAATAATAAATATATAAGAAATATACTGATACAATTTCATATCAAATATTATTTTCAAGGAGCGACGATGAAGAAAATTCTACTTTTAGCGGCGATTTGCGGCAGCGTTTTTGCAGAGCAAACCTACGAACTAAACGTACCAAATATGAACTGCGGCGGCTGCGCCAAGAAAATCGAAGATGCCGCAAAAAGCGTCAAAGGCGTAAAAAGAGTGAGTTTTGACCTAAAAAACAAGGACGTAAATATCACCGCAGATAGCGGCGCAAACGTGATGGACGTAGTGCGCGCCATCCAAGCTAAAAAATACAAAGTCGGAATCAAAGAATGAAAAAGCTGGCTCTAGTTTTTGCTCTTAGCGCAGCAGCGTTTGCGGATAAGACGCTAGTTTACGAGATCCCAAATATGGCCTGCGTGAGCTGCTACGAGGTCATCACGCAGACGCTAAATACGCTTAACGGCGTGAAGAAATTTGAGGTAAATTTGGAAGCCAAAACCGCTCAAATCATAGCTGAAGACGATTTGCCCCAAAACGCCGTCGTCGATGCGCTCAAAAAACAGGGTTATCAAGCGGTTTTAAAATCTGAAAAGTAACGCCCGCGCGGTGTAAATTTGGCTCTTAGCGCGGTTTTTGGATTTTAGCAAAAGCGGCTTTGCGTAGTTTTTTAGGCGGCGAATAAATTTAAGCGTTTTTTGTTTAAATTTACGGTTTAAACGCGCGTTTAAAAACAAAGCTTAATCGCTGCGGAGGTGAATCGCAAATAGTCGCCTTTTTACAAATTTGCGGCGTAAATTTAGCCGAATTTAGCAACCCTCAAAGCTAAAACATAAGACGAGTAAAATTTATCGCCGCCTAAAATACGCGGTTTTGAAGCAAATGCCCAAAACCGACGAATAAATTTAACTAAGGATAATTATGAAAAAAACAGCTAGCTTTTTGGTAGCGGCCGCGGCGTTAAATTTGCCGCTTTCGCATTGGGCCGCGAGTCGCGACGCTAATCAAGACTCTGTAAATTTAACCGCTTTAAAGGCGTTAAATTTTAGTACGCTAAACGCCTCGGAGGTCGTGCTAGATAAAGTCGAGGTCAGCGCCGACGCCAACGCTACGAAAGAGCCAGGAAAACTAACGCGCGCGGATATGGATCTGATAACGTCTAAAAATCACGGCATAACCGATCTTTTAAAAGGCAATCCAAACGTCGCCTTTAGCGCGAAAAACGCCAAAAGCGTGCGCGCGGGCGAGCTGGCTCCGCAAGATATCAGCATAAACGGCGCGAGCTACTATCAAAACAACTTTACCCTAGACGGCGCAAGTATAAATAACGACCTAGACCCTAAAAAACGCACGCGGAATAACCACAACAACATCTGGAGCGACAGCACGATAGGCTCGCAAGCCATGAGCGTAGATACGGATCTGTTAGGTAGCGTCGAGGTGCTAGATAGCGCGGTCTCGGCTAGATACGGCGGCTTTCAAGGAGGCGCAGTAAATGCTAAAACCAGAGACCCCAGAAGCGGCTTTCACGGCGTGCTTAGCTACTCTTATACGGGCGGGGATTGGAGCAAAATTTATAAAGACGCCTCCGCCGAGCAAAGATACGACGACGGCAATCTAGCCGATATGAGTGACTTTAAAAAGCGCAGGTATAGAGTCGGCGCCGAGGGGTATTTGACGCAGAATTTCGGCCTTTTGCTAGACTACTCGAGGCACCGCTCCGTTATAGAAAACCACTACAACAAAAAACAGATAAATCAAAATTTATACTCGTTTCCAAACGACAGGCAGACTAATGATAATCTTTTCGTAAAAGGCGTTTGGGGCGTGAGCGATAAATTTACGCTAAAGCCGAGCTTTTTGTACTCTAGACTAGATAACTACACATCCGCCAAGCGGTACCTAGACTCCCAGCTCACGCTAAAATACGGCGGCTACGTCGCGGCTCTCGAGGCGCAGGCCGATCTTGAGGGGGTATTTTTAGAGCAGACACTTAGCTACTCCGCCTCGCAAAACAGCCGCGACTATGAGCATGATACCGAGTATTATATCTACAAATCCTCAAACGTCAAAAACTGGAGTACGAGCGGGAGTGCGGGCATCGGCGGGTATAACGACTTTACCCAAAAGCAGAATACTCTCTCGTATAAATTTGATGCGAGCATGAAAGAATTTGACGCTTTTAGCGCGGTGCATCTGATAAAATCGGGCTTTGAGCTAACTAGGCAAATCGGCGGTTACGAGATACCCAAAACCTACGTTCACAACAGCGCCCCAAAGTCGCTAACGGGCGCGTGCGAGCCGGGGGATAAAACTTGCGTCATAGACGATAGCTTCGCATCCCAGGGCGCGGTCGGTCAATATCTATCGAAAAAAATCTACTACTACGCCGTAAAAACCAAGGCTACGCAAACCAATCTCGCCCTTTATCTCGAAGACGAGATGAGGTTTGGCGCGTTTAAATTTCGCCCCGGACTTCGCATCGAGCGAAACGGCGATAATAACGACGTAAATTTGGCCCCGAGGTTGCTAGCCGAGTATGAATTCGCGGATAAAAATTTTGTAGGACTCGGGTTAAACCGCTACTACGGGCGAAATTTTTTCGCGTACAAGATGTATAACGGCATCTATAAAATGAATAAAACTTGCACTAGAGGTTCATACGGCGCACCCTACGTGTGCGGCGATTACGATAGGGACCGTTACCCGATCAGAGAGCTAAAGACGCCTTACGACGACGAATTTAGCGCGTATTATCGCGGCGACGTCGGCAACGCGAGGCTAAATCTCAAATACGTAAGACGCCAAGGCCGCGACGAAGTAGCGATGAAATACGTAAGAGAGCCGCTACCGGGCTACGGAAACGGATATTCTATATTTACCAACGAAGGGCAAAGTAAGCGCGACATCGTAACCTTAAGCGCGGCAAACATCGCTCCGATCGAAATTTGGGGCGTAAAAAACGATTTTGAGGGCTCGCTAAGCTTTACGAAGCAAAGCAGGAGCTTTGAGGATTACGAAGACGACGAGATGAACGACGACGTCTCGTATAACGGCAAAACCATCAAAAAAAGCGAACTACCGGTCGTCGATTATCATGTGCCTTTTACAGCCAAATTTCGCCACTCGGCTAAATTTAGCGGCTTTAGCGTTTCAAATTTCATAAACTATACGAGCAAAACGGACGCGCTGCTAGGCGGCTGGAATAGCACGCGCCGGATGTACGTCTACGAGCGTCAAAAGCTACCGTCTTACGCGACTTGGGATATGCGTATAGGTTACGAAAGGCGGCTGGCAGGCGATTTTCGAGCGTTTGTAAATCTTGATATAAATAATCTTTTAAACAAAAAATTTATCGCCTCAAACGAGGGCAACTACTACGAATACGGCCTTGGCCGCAACTTTTGGTTGGAAGCGGGTATGAAGTGGTGATTTGCCGGGATTTGTCCCGAAATTTACCGCGCAAGATGCGGTAAAAGCGGGTCTGCGGCAAAATTTGCGAGCTTTAAAAGGCTAAAGCGCTTTGGTTTGGTTTTTATACGCGCCCTAAATTTGTGCCTTTTGGCTAGCTTTGGTTTTTGCCTTACGGCGCAAAATCGCAAATTTAGCGTTTGTGCGCGGCGCAAATCCGCGCTTTTGCCCTCTAGGTTTGCTAGTGGGCGTAAATTTGCCTATCTTTAGCGGGCAAATCGGCGAAACAGCTAAATTTCGCGTAGGGCGCGAGCGGTAATTTCCTTGCCTAAACGCAAAACGCGCGGGACGGATTTTACGGCTTAGCGATTGTGCCGCTTAAAGCTAGTTTTGCTCTTGCAGCTTAAAACTCTGAAACCGCGATAAAATTGCGGTTCGCGCTCTTTTTGGCGTGCTTAAAAACGCTATTTTTTATCGCTGCTTAAACGGCGCTAAATTTGCGATGATTTAGCCGTTAGCTTGCGTAAAATCGCCATCAAAAGATACGAATTTATCGCGGCAAAAAGCTACGTCGCCCGTGCAGGCAAAATTTATAAGCTAGATTTACCTGCCGATCGCCGCCCGGCAAAGGCTTGCGCCGAGCCGTTTTGCCTGCGCGTACCTACTTTGGTTTTTGTTTAAAATAAGGCCCAACTGCCCGTAACGTAAAGCTAAAAGCGTATTTTGCGTTTTTAAGCCTAAATTTAAGCGAAAAAATCGGCCGCAAGTCTTTATTTTACAGCAACTGGCCCTTGTATCCGAGATTTGCCCACAAAGCGGTTTTTGCAAAGACAAGCAAAATTCAGCGTTTTGGTGGCAAACCCCGAGCTACCTAGCATCTAGCGCGGCAAAAACGCGTATAAATTTCCGGTTTCAGCGGTTTTTTGATATAATCAAAACAAAAGTTAAATCAAAGGAGTAAAATGTATATCGTTCTAGGCGTCCTCGCCGTTCTCGCGCTCATCGTTATTTCGACCTATAACTCGCTCATCGGCAAGCGAAATCAAGTCCTAAATATCAAATCAGGCGTCGATACGCAGCTAAAAAAGCGTTTTGACCTCATCCCGAATTTAGTCGCCACCGTCAAGCAGTATCTCACACACGAGCGCGAACTGCTAGAAAACATCTCCGCGCTTAGAAGCGGCATCCAAAAGGCTGCGGGCGACGAGCAGAGATTTGCGCTAAACGGCGAGCTATCAAATCTAATCTCAAAGTTAAACGTCGTCGTGGAGAATTATCCTGAACTAAAAGCAAATGAAAACGTAATGCACCTACAAAAAACGATAAATGATATCGAGGAGCAGATCTCCGCCGCGCGCCGCGCCTACAACGCCGCCGTGACCGATTACAACAACGCCGTGGAGATGTTTCCCTCAAACATCGTCGCTAGCTGGGCGAGGTTTAGCAAGGCCGCATTTTTCGAGGTGCCAAAAGGTCAAGACGATCCGCACGACGTGCACGAGCTCTTTAACCGCTAAATTTGCGCTCGCTTTGTTAAATTTGAGCGCTTTAACCGCGCTCATAAAATACAAGCCGGCTTTGTCGGCTCGTCAAATTTGAGCGCAAAAGCGGTGCGGGCGGTAAATTTAAGCGGTAAATTCGGTTTTAATCAAAATGCCGAGGCTCGTAAACGTCGAGCTTAGATTAATGCAGATTAAAGTAAATTTAAATGCCAAAGCCCAAACGTAGGCTTAAAATAGCTAAATTTCGCAAAAATGGCGTTAAATCAAAAATGGAGTAAAAATGGACGATCTGGTCATGCTAGAGCTTGAGCGGCAAAGGGTTTTACGCTCGCTTTTTCGCCTAAAGCTCGCCTGCATTTTTATCGCTGCGGCCGCGTCTTGGCTGCTATATCTAGCCTCGCATAAAGCCGCTCTTAGCATCGGCGCTTTCGTAGTTTGCGCGGTCGGGGCGTATTATTTTTTCGAGAGCATTTTTACTGATAGCTTTACATTTAAATTTAAACGAAAAGTTATACGCAGCATCGTCGAGAGCTGCGGCCTAACCTACCATCCGGGCGGCTTCGTAGAAAATGATTATTTATATATGATTTATGATTTTGACATCGATAAATACTCGGGCAACGACCTGATTTTCGGGCAGATAGAGGGCGTGCGGGTCAAATTTAGCGACGTAGAGGCGATAAGCATCAAAGAGGATTTGCACGGAAACAAGACTCATAGAGTGCTTTTTGCGGGGCTTTTGTTTGTCGCCGATTTTCCTAAACGACTAAAGGCCGTCACTCAAATTTGCAGCGGGACGGATGATTTTAAGGACTACGGCGGCAAGCGCGCGAGGATGGACGACGCTGAATTTGAGCGGTATTTTAGGGTTTACGCGACCGATCAGATCGAGGCTAGATACGCGCTCACGCCTAGCTTGATGGAGAGCTTAAAACTGCTAAAAATGAGATTTCACCGGCCCATAAACATCGTGCTAACCGGGGATAAAATCTGCATGGCGATCCGCACGGGACGCGATAACTTCGAGCCCGATCTGCGCCGTCCGCTCGTGGGTAAGGGTGCGAATAGATTTTATAAAGACGAGATCGGCGGATTTTTGCGTATCGTCGAGGAACTGAGGCTAAACCGTAAAATTTGGCTGGATTAGAAAGTGCGGCGTCAAATTCGACGGGCGGCGTAACCCGCACCCTAAAAACCTAAACGAGCGTGCGAGACGAAAGTCACCGAGCGCGGCGGTAAAATGAAAAAGGAGAGCGGATGAAGGGCGTAGCGATAAGCGAAACGACGATAGTCGGCGATGATGGGAAATACTATAAATTTAGCTTTGAAGAGGTGCGCGCGGGGCGGCCGGGCGGAGGAGAGCGCGTGGCGTTTAGAGCCGACGGGGAGTTTGCCCGCGACGTATTCGTGGTGACGGACGAGGGCGAGAGGCGCGCCACGAAAGACGCCAGAAGCGAGGAGACGAAGGCGGCGCTAAAAGAAAGCGCGGCGTTTGGGCGGGCTAGGATAGCAGGCATAGCTTCCGGCGTCGCGCCTGCCGTCATCAAACTTTACGCGTTTTTTATCGCGGACTACGCGGGGCTAAAGCTACAAATCGCCGTTGCTCTAGCAGTCCTCGTAGGCGCGCTGCTAACCTATGCGGCGCTAGGCGGTATCGCGCGGCTTGCGGGTAGCGATGATCTGCACGTAAACTACGGCAAGGCGATGATAGCGATGTTCGTCGCCCAGGTCACGCAGACGTTGGCGTTTTATTTGGCGCAAACGGGGCATCCGCTAGCTAGGCTCGTCGCCGTTATCGCGGCGCTTTTGCTAGTTTACGTGGCGGTAGTTTGGGCGAAGGTCTTTTTTAAGCTTGCCAGGCTAACTAGAAACGGGCTTTTTAAAGCATATATTTTCGTATTTTTTATCGGGGAGCTGATGCAAGCAAGCGGGTATTTGTTTATATTTGGTTTTCTTTTTATCGTGGCGTCATTTATTATCTACGTCGTAGCGTGGGTCAAAACGGACAAGGTCGGCGAGGCAAATAAAGAGGGGCTTTTTATCTATTAGCCTAGCGCGTTTGCTCCTGCGCGGTTTGGCTCGTTAAATTTAATATCGCCGCTTGCGCGTCCTTTCTCGCTAGATTTTGAGAACGACTGCGGCGATGAGCTTTTGGTGAGTTACGTCAAATTTGTATATAGCAGTTGGTTTTTCCCGTTCTTAAATAATTCGATGAGCTTTTTAGAGTGCTTGACTGTTTTGTTT
>CAUQMN010000036.1:0-8376 GCA_963518765.1 uncultured Campylobacter sp. | reverse complement strand
GGATTTAAATTTTACGATGGGAGCTACCTAGTCGGTAGTGACCGAGTAAAATTTAAATCCAACGAAGTATAGGGCAAAAAGACAAGCCGCTAAAAAAGGAATAAATTAATGAAAACTATTATGCTATGCGCTATTTGTTCGGTCAGCTCCGGCAACTGCTCCGAGGACTGCGGCTACTGTACGCAAAGTGCGGGCATAAATGCCAGCATCGAAAAATACAAAATGAAAAGCGTCGAGCAAGTAGTCGCCGAGGCCAAGATCGCGGCGGCAAACCACGCACTGGGCTTTTGCCTCGTCACCAGCGGCGCAAGACTCACGGACAAAAAGACCGAGGAGATCGCCCGCCTCGCGCACGCCGTAAATAAAGAAGTCCCAAACCTCATGCTAATCGCTTGCAACGGCATGGCGACGCTGCCGCAGCTAAAAGAGCTAATAAGCGCGGGCGTTTTTAGCTACAACCACAACCTAGAAACCTCGCGCGAGTTTTTCCCGCAAATTTGCTCGACGCATAGCTGGGACGAGCGCTGGCAGACCAACATCGACGCCAAAGAAGCGGGACTAATGCTCTGCACCGGCGGCATTTACGGGCTTGGCGAGAGCGAGGCTGACCGCGCGAGCCTGCAAGCTAGCCTAAAAGAGCTTGATCCGTTTTCTAGCCCGATAAATTTCTTTATCCCAAATGACGCGCTACGCGTCAAACGGCCGCCTATGACAGCGGACGAGGCGCTAAAAATCATCGACGACACCGTTGCCGCGCTGCCTAACGCTCGCGTGATGATCGCAGGCGGTCGCGAGAAAATTTTAGGCGAACGCCAATACGAAATTTTTGATCACGGTGTCTCTGCCGTCGTTATCGGCGACTACCTCACGACCAAGGGCGAGGTCGCCAGCCGCGATATCGCCGAGTTTAAGGCGCGCGGATTTAGCTTTGCGACGCTTTGCCACTAATGCAAAATTTGCTCTTAATCGGGTGCGGCGGATTTTTGGGGGCGGTTTGTAGAGCCGTTTTGAGCGGCGCGGTCGCTAAATTTTGCCCCGATTCTCCGCTTGCTACTCTTTGCGTCAATGCTCTTGGTAGCTTTTTGATCGGCGTACTACTCTCGTTAAATTTGAGCGAAAATTTAAGGCTCTTTCTAGTCGTCGGCGCGCTCGGCGGTTTTACGACGTTTTCGACGTTTAGCTATGAGACGGTGCGCCTTTTGAGCTCGGGACAAAATTTAGCCGCATTTTTAAACGTGTTTTTTAGCGTTTTTGTTTGCCTCGGGTTTTGTTATCTAGGCACCACTATTCGCTGAAATTCTAAATTTTACGCACCTAGACTCGCACCTTTAAGGTGCTAAATTTGGCGTTGCAATTTATTATAAAGGGCTTGGGATTTAAATCGCACTCTGCACACAGTTGCGAGCGTTTTGGCTTGTTTAATCTGCGCTGTGCCCGATTTTTCGGGGATTTTCTCGTCAAATTTAAAATTTTTGCAATTTTTTTTCTTTTTCTCTAAAGTTTTTTTGATTTCGTCCGATATAGTTTTTGAACGACAAGAAGTCGTAATTAAACTTAAAAGGATTTACAATGAGTTTTCGCATTAACACGAATGTAAACGCTCTAAACACACACGCAAACGCAGTCGGTAACAACCGCAACCTTTCTCTTTCTTTGGGTAAACTTAGCTCAGGCCTAAGAATCCAAACTGCAGCAGATGACGCTTCCGGTCTTGCTATCGCCGATAGCCTTCGCTCTCAAGCTAGCGCGCTTGGTCAAGCTATCAACAACGGTAACGACGCTATCGGTATCATCCAGGTAGCCGATAAAGCTATGGACGAGCAGCTAAAAATTCTTGATACTATCAAAGTAAAAGCTACCCAATCAGCCCAAGACGGTCAAACGATGGATTCTCGTCAAGCTTTGCAAGCCGATATCGTTCGCTTAATGGAAGAGCTAGACAACATCGGTAATACTACGTCTTTTAATGGTCAGCAGCTACTAAACGGAACATTCTCTAACAAAGAATTCCAAATCGGCGCTTACTCAAACCAAACCGTTAAGGCTTCTATCGGCGCTACTACGTCAGATAAGATCGGTCTAACGAGATTTGAAAGCTCAACGCTTCTTACGGAGACTGGAACCGTAAAACTTAAATTTTTAAGCGTAGATGGAGTTAATGATGTAGGCGTGGTTGATACTATCGTATCAACAAGTATAGGCACCGGTCTAGGAAAGCTAGCTGAAAATATCAATAAGGTAGCCGAAAGAACCGGCATCAGAGCAACTGCCGATGTTACGTGGAGAGGTGTAGGCGCTATTGCGTCCGGAGCAATTGAGTCTGTATCAATCAACGGCGTAAAGATCGGCGACCTAGAGGTAAAAGCCGGCGATGCTAACGGTGCTTTGGTAAATGCTATCAACAAGGTAAAAGATCAAACCGGCGTAGAGGCGTCTATCGACTCCGAAAAAGGTAGCTTGGTGCTAACAAGCCGAGACGGTAGAGCTATTAAAGTAGAAGGAACTATTTCAAATACTTGGGGTACCAATGGCGGTCTTTTAACGGATACCTTTGTAGGTCGTATAAATTTGGTTCGTCTAGACGGTAGAGATATACAGATGTCTGTCAGTGGTGATACTGGTCTTTCTACCGCGTTTACTGCTGCAGGCGGCGCTCAAAAATCAGTATCCATGAGGGATATTCGCGGTCAAATCGACGGCGAATTGGCTTCGGCTATGGGATTTTCTAGAACGAGCGTAAATCTAACGGTTGCTCAATCAGCAGGCGTTATGACCTTGCGCGGCGCTATGGCTGTTATGGATATCGCTGAATCTGCTCAAAAAACACTTGACCAGATCCGCTCTGACCTAGGTTCTGTTCAAAATCAGCTTGTTGCAACCGTAAATAACATCACGGTTACTCAAGTAAACGTAAAATCAGCTGAATCTCAAATCAGAGACGTTGATTTTGCTAGCGAGAGCGCAAACTTCTCTAAGTTTAACATCCTTGCTCAATCAGGAAGTTACGCTATGAGCCAAGCTAACTCCGTTCAGCAAAATGTCTTGAGACTACTCCAGTAGTCGAAAGCATTTCTACGCGAAGCGGGATTTATCCCGCGTAGCTGGAAAAATGTCCTAAAACTACTCCAGTAGTATTAAACGTTTCTAAGTAAAGTAAAGCCGTTTAGGCTTTACGCAACCGGAAAAACGTAAAATTTCTACGCGAATCGGGGGCAACCCCGCGTAGCTGGAAAACGTAAATTTCAGCGTTTAGCGGGATTTGTCCCGCTAAACTTTTATCTTTTTGCTATTTCTTAATTTATTTTAATAGATTTAAATTTTGTGATTTCGCCTTTTTTATGATTTAATTTTAATTTCATCTGAAATTTATCCGAATCAAGTGAGATAACCTTGCTGTGTTTTTATTTTTCTACGCTTTAATCGTTAAATTTTTAAAATTTTTTCTTCTTCCCTAAAGTTTTTTTGATTTCGTCCGATATAGTTTTTGAACGACAAGAAGTCGTAATTAAACTTAAAAGGATTTACAATGAGTTTTCGCATTAACACGAATGTAAACGCTCTAAACACACACGCAAACGCAGTCGGTAACAACCGCAACCTTTCTCTTTCTTTGGGTAAACTTAGCTCAGGCCTAAGAATCCAAACTGCAGCAGATGACGCTTCCGGTCTTGCTATCGCCGATAGCCTTCGCTCTCAAGCTAGCGCGCTTGGTCAAGCTATCAACAACGGTAACGACGCTATCGGTATCATCCAGGTAGCCGATAAAGCTATGGACGAGCAGCTAAAAATTCTTGATACTATCAAAGTAAAAGCTACCCAATCAGCCCAAGACGGTCAAACGATGGATTCTCGTCAAGCTTTGCAAGCCGATATCGTTCGCTTAATGGAAGAGCTAGACAACATCGGTAATACTACGTCTTTTAATGGTCAGCAGCTACTAAACGGAACATTCTCTAACAAAGAATTCCAAATCGGCGCTTACTCAAACCAAACCGTTAAGGCTTCTATCGGCGCTACTACGTCAGATAAGATCGGTCTAACGAGATTTGAAAGCTCAACGCTTCTTACGGAGACTGGAACCGTAAAACTTAAATTTTTAAGCGTAGATGGAGTTAATGATGTAGGCGTGGTTGATACTATCGTATCAACAAGTATAGGCACCGGTCTAGGAAAGCTAGCTGAAAATATCAATAAGGTAGCCGAAAGAACCGGCATCAGAGCAACTGCCGATGTTACGTGGAGAGGTGTAGGCGCTATTGCGTCCGGAGCAATTGAGTCTGTATCAATCAACGGCGTAAAGATCGGCGACCTAGAGGTAAAAGCCGGCGATGCTAACGGTGCTTTGGTAAATGCTATCAACAAGGTAAAAGATCAAACCGGCGTAGAGGCGTCTATCGACTCCGAAAAAGGTAGCTTGGTGCTAACAAGCCGAGACGGTAGAGCTATTAAAGTAGAAGGAACTATTTCAAATACTTGGGGTACCAATGGCGGTCTTTTAACGGATACCTTTGTAGGTCGTATAAATTTGGTTCGTCTAGACGGTAGAGATATACAGATGTCTGTCAGTGGTGATACTGGTCTTTCTACCGCGTTTACTGCTGCAGGCGGCGCTCAAAAATCAGTATCCATGAGGGATATTCGCGGTCAAATCGACGGCGAATTGGCTTCGGCTATGGGATTTTCTAGAACGAGCGTAAATCTAACGGTTGCTCAATCAGCAGGCGTTATGACCTTGCGCGGCGCTATGGCTGTTATGGATATCGCTGAATCTGCTCAAAAAACACTTGACCAGATCCGCTCTGACCTAGGTTCTGTTCAAAATCAGCTTGTTGCAACCGTAAATAACATCACGGTTACTCAAGTAAACGTAAAATCAGCTGAATCTCAAATCAGAGACGTTGATTTTGCTAGCGAGAGCGCAAACTTCTCTAAGTTTAACATCCTTGCTCAATCAGGAAGTTACGCTATGAGCCAAGCTAACTCCGTTCAGCAAAATGTCTTGAGACTACTCCAGTAGTCGAAAGCATTTCTACGCGAAGCGGGATTTATCCCGCGTAGCGCGTAGCTGGAAAACGTAAATTTTTCTGCTTTTAGCGGGATTTATCCCACATAGCATAAATTTATACGAGTCCCTAGCCTGACAAATTTGCTTACGGCTAGGGACTTTGCTTGCGATTTTGGGTTAAGATAGCCTTAATCAAATCTCTTCAAATAAGTTTGTCTAAAGGCGAGAGCCTTTTTTAAAAGTGAATTTTAGCCGAGTGTGTGCTCGGCTATTTTACTCTTGGTATCTGCCGTAAATTTCAAAGCCCAAATCCTAAAATTTAATCCAAAGCAGTCTTCTTAATTAGCGCAAATTTATCAAACCGTAACGAAGCTTAAGCTATAATCGCGCATTTTTAGAAAGGATAAATTTGCAAACCGACGGACTAAGTATTCTTATCGTTCTAGCTCTTATCGTTTTTTCATCGCCGTATTTTTCTAAAATTTTACGCATCCCTATCGCGCCCGTGGAGATTATTTTAGGCGCGCTCGCAGGATACCTAGGGCTCATAGGCCATAATGAAATGTTTAAAATCGTGAGCGAGGTCGGATTTTTTTATCTGATGTTTTTGGCCGGTACCGAGGTTGATCTAAAGATATTTTTTACAACCGATAAGAAAATTTTAAAGCTCGGACTCTTATATATCGCTATTCTTTACGCGCTTTCGGCGTTTACTACCTTCGCGTTTAATATCGACAAGCTATTTATCTTGATAATTCCTTTGATGAGCGTGGGGATGATTTTTACGCTTTTTAAAGAATACGGCAAGGACAAAGATTGGCTAAATTTAGGCATGCTCGTAGGCTCCATCGGAGAGGTCGTTAGCATTGCCGCGCTTACCTTCGTCGGAGCGTATATGAAATTTGGCGCCGGTAGCGAGCTTGCGCTCACGACGCTATATCTGGGCGGCTTTTTGGCGCTTAGCGCTGGCGCGTTTAAGGCGCTAAACGTACTATTTTGGTGGTATCCGCAGCTGCGCGTCATCTTGATGCCTCACTACGATAATGCCGAAAAAGATATCCGTTTGTGCATGGCGCTGTTTTTTAGCATCATCGCGCTTATGCTCTATCTAAATTTAGAGATTGCGTTTGGCGCTTTTGTAGCAGGAACTTTTATAGCGACCTTTTTTGATCATAAAAAAGACCTGCCGCATAAGCTTGCGAGTTTCGGCTTTGGATTTTTGGTGCCGACTTTTTTCGTTCATATCGGTTCGACGTTTAAGTTAAATGCTATTTTTATAGACGGAGTGGTCAGAGACGCGCTACTAATCGTAACAGTTATGACTTTGTTTAGAGCCGTGAGCGCGAGCGTGTTTTTAAATTTGCTAGGTTTTCGTAAGACCCTTCTTTACGCGCTTTCGCACTCGATGCCCCTAACGCTTCTCATCGCAGTTGCTACCATAGCCTACAAATCAGGCGGTATAAATGAAAATTTTTACTTCTCTTTCATACTAGCGAGCCTAACTCAGGCTATAATAGTAACGATTTGTATCAAAATCCTAATGAGCTACGAAAATAAAAATTTGCAAAAGGAGCCAAAATGAGCGATACGGTTACGCTAACAGACAACAGAAACGGCAAAAGCTACGACTTTCCGATACTGCACGGTACGATGGGGCCCGACGTCATCGACATCTCGACCTTTTTTAGCGATACGGGGATGTTTACGTTTGACCGCGGATATACCTCGACGGCGATGTGCCGCTCTAGCATCACTTATATCGACGGGCTAAAAGGCGAGCTGATGTACCGCGGCTACGACATCGCGTATCTAGCGGAGAACAAAACCTTCATCGACGTGGCGTATCTGCTGCTAAATAAAGAGCTACCGAATAAAAAGCAATACGACGAATTTAAACTCGAGCTTAAAAAGCGCAGCTTCATCCACGAGGGCATGATGAAAATTTTCGACGCTTTCCCGGACAAGGCGCACCCGATGGCGATCTTGCAGGCGGCGGTTTCGGCGCTTTCTGCGTTTTACTTTGATCACCTAAACATGGATAAGCCCGAGGAGTACCACGAGATGGCGATGCGAATAATCGCAAAGATCCCTACTATCGCGGCGTTTTCTTATAGATTTTCGCGCGGCCTGCCGATCATTTATCCAAATTTAGACCGCGGTTTTACGGAAAATTTCCTCTACATGATGAGGAGCTACCCGTACGAGCACGTAAATTTGCGCCCGATCGAGGTCAAGGCGCTTGATACGGTCTTTATGCTGCACGCCGACCACGAGCAAAACGCCTCTACGACGACCGTTCGCACCGTAGGCTCGACGCACGCGCACCCGTATGCGTGTATCGCCGCGGGTATCGGAGCGCTGTGGGGCTGGGCTCACGGCGGCGCAAACGAAGGCGTCATCCGCCTGTTAGAGCAAATCGGCTCGGTAGAAAACGTCGATAAATACATCGCCCGCGCTAAAGACAAAAACGATCCGTTTAGGCTGATGGGATTCGGTCACCGCGTGTATAAAAACTTCGATCCGCGCGCTAAGGTACTAAAATCTATGTGCGATAAGCTATTTGACGAGATCGGCATAAACACCGAGCTTCTAAAAATCGCCAAAAAGATCGAGGAGATCGCGCTAAACGACGAGTATTTCATCTCGCGCAACCTCTACCCGAACGTCGATTTTTACTCTGGGCTGATTTTAAAAGCCCTTAGCATACCAAACGATATGTTTGCGGTTATTTTCGTCATCGGCAGGATCCCCGGCTGGATCAGTCAGTGGATAGAGCTAAAAGAGCAGGAGAGCATCAAGATCGTGAGGCCGAGGCAGCTATACGTGGGCGAGACGAACAGGACGCCGAAGTGACGCGTCGTCTTTTGCGCGCCTTTAAATGAGCTAGAAAATTTTGAGCTGCGACAGACTATCTTTGCTTCGCTTTGCTCGCAACTGCAAGCAGAGGTCTAGTCTTGCTCAAAATTTCCGTCGCAACATTTAAATTCATCGCAAAATACAGCCGCTTATCGATCTGCGTTCAAATTTGAGCTCAAATTTATAAATTTAACTCCATCAAAATTTACAAAATTTGCGACGCTTTGCGCGAGCAAAGCAATGTCGCCACCTCTCACGTCGTAGGGGGATAGGGGATTGTTAAGGGGGAAGGGCACTCTTTTGCATCGCTACGCTTGCAACTGCAAAGCAGAGCGTAATTCAAGCCCCTTCCCCCTTAACAAGAAGACAAATTTAAAGTTGTCGCGCATAGTATGCTATAAAAATAAAGACCAAATTTGCCCCTCAAATTTAACGACAAAGAGAACGTGTCTCTTTAAATCCTCATAGAAAGGAATTCGCATGAAACACAAAGCGTTTCTCGCCTTGTGCGCATC
>CAUQMN010000035.1:0-8404 GCA_963518765.1 uncultured Campylobacter sp. | reverse complement strand
AGCCTGTATGGCGTGATGATCGAGCGGCTGATGAGTCAGGATATCAAGATGATCATCACCACTCACCACAAGCGCCTTGCTATGCTGCTGGCTAAAAACCCGGACGTCGAGCTTGTGGCGGCGCTTTACGACGAGGAAAACTCGCGGCCTAAATTTGAGTTTTTAAAAGGCACGATCGGCAAATCATACGCCTTTGAGACCGCGGCTAGATACGGCATCGCGGCAAATTTGGTCGCCCAGGCGAAAAAAATCTACGGTGAAGACAAAGAAAATCTAAACGAAATCATCACAAAGACATTAAATTTAGAGGTGCAGCTCAAAGAAAAGCTCGAAAGTGCGGAGAAAAAAGAGCAAAAGCTGGGCTCCTTAATCGAAAATTTAAAAGAGCAAAAAGAGCGCGCCGAGGCCGAGCAGCACGAGGTTATAACGCGGCTGGAGCGGGAGTATTTTAAGGCGATAAATGAGGCTAGACGGGCGATAAATCTAGACGACACCAAAGAAAAACAGCGTGCCCTAAACCGCGCAAACGAGGCTAAACGCGCCGTGCAAAAACCAGAAATCTCCGCCCCGCCCGAGCTAAAGGTCGGCGACCGCGTCAAATACGGCAAGATCAAAGGCGTCGTGATAAGCCTTAGCAAAAACGACGCCGTGATACAAACGGATAACGTGAGCATGCGCGTGCCGATAAATCAGCTAAAAATCAGCGGCGAAACGCCCGCCCCGCCGAAAAAATCAGGCATAAATCTAAGCGTGCAAAAGCCGCAAAACGCCAGCGTCACGCTCGATCTACACGGCCTGCGCGCGGACGAAGCGGTGCAAAAACTGGATAAATTTATCTCAGATAGCCTAGTGATGGGCTTTGATGAGGTGCAGGTGTATCACGGCATCGGCACGGGCAAGCTCGCCTACGCGGTCAAAAATTTCTTGCGCGAACATCCGAGCGTGAAGGAGTTTTTCGACGCGCCGGCGGGGCAGGGGGGATTTGGAGCGCAGATAGTAAGGCTGTAAATTTGCCTTGCTACGGCTTGTCTCGCGAGCGCTTTTCCGAGATTTTGCAAAATTTTCGCTCCGCAGGCTATATGCCTAGCGCACGCTCAATTTTGCTTCAAAACTCGAAAAATCATCTCGCGATACTTCGCCTTATCGTTTTACGTTCAAATTTGAAGTTGAATTTGCAAATTTGAGTCACCGAGACCCGCATCTTGAAAATGTCAAATTTAAGCCTATTTACGCTTTTTTGTAAATTCGTCGCAACATTTAAATTCATCGCAAGATACTTCGCCTTGTCGTTTTATGATCAAATTTGAAGTCAAATTTAATCAAATTTACAAATTTAACTCGAAATTTTACTCACCGAGACCCGCACCCTGAAAATGTCAAATTTAAGCCTATTTGCGCTTCTTTGTAAATTTGGAGCTTTAAAATTTAGCGACGGTGCCTAGTCGCCTAAATCTCGCAAAAAAGAGCGACGAAAAATCAGCCGCCTGCATAGTCGTTTTACCCGCTCGTTTTCTTGCTTTGCTTTTTTACCGGGCAAATTATTTTTATAAATTTTAGCTTTAATGATTAACTTAAATAAATAATGATAAAATGGCGATAAAATTACAAAAGAAGGTCGATGCAAAATTTAGAATCTAAGAGCAAGGCAACTCGCTACCTCGTTTTACCTATCGTCGTGCTTGTGGTATGTTCGTGTATAGCCGTTTGTTTTATATTTTATAATAAATTTCAAGACTCCGTTAATTACCCTTCAAACATCGGCATAGACGCTAAAGCCGAAGCATATATGAACGTAGTAGAAATGATTTATAAACAAGTAGCCAAGCGCGATATAAACGAGTTTCAAAGGTACGCCGAAGCGGCTAATTCTGTACCTGCTTGGATATTTAAGCAAACCGGAGACAAAAACGAACTTACGGTGCTTGCCAGCTCGCAGCATCCTAATTTAATAGGCGAAATTTTGCCCTATAAATTTTGCGATATGGACTCTAGGGCGCATACGGATTTGGAGAAAAAGGGCGTTTATAAGCGCATTCGCCTGATTGCGGATAATAAGGCCGAGGTTTGCTATTTTAAAAAAACCGACGGCGTGATACTGGGCTACGATATGGTTCACGCGGTAAAAATTTCAGGCTTTGACGACCCGCGTTTTTTTACTTGGCTTGCCGTAAATATGAAAAATACCGTTTTAGTTACCCTTATTATGATGCTTATTTGCGTGTTTCAGTATTGGCTCTTTTTTAGAAATATCAAAAACAGTCAAATCTCTCTCATGAAAACCAACGCTAGGCTACTAGCCAATAACTCCGAGATGCAAAAGCGCCTATATAGCGACGCGCTCACGGGGCTACCTAACAAAACGGCTTTGGAGCGCGACGTAGCGACCATGAAGAGTCCTAAAATCGTAGTCGTGGATATAGACGAGTTTAGAAAGATGAATAACTACTTCGGTGCCGAGGCTTGCGATCAAATTTTACTTAAAATGGCGCAAATAGCTAGAAAATTCGCAAACGATAACGACATGGCGGCTTACCGCGTGGGGCCTGACCAGTTTGCTCTAGTCGAAAACGCCGATTATTTCATAGATAGATACGAGGATTTGGCAAGCGAGCTTTTAGAGAGCATAAAAGGGCTGGTCATAGACGTGTCTAAAGACGGAGGCGAGCAAATAGAGATAGAGATCTACTGTACGGTAGGCTTTGCCCTAGATGAGACCGATACGTTTAAAAAGGCGATGACGGCGCTTGAGTTTGCAAAGCAAAGCGGCAAGGATTTCTTTTGCTACTTTAAAAACATTGACGACACTCCTCAATACGCCGAGCAAATCAAGCGATCAAATATGATACGAAACGCCATAATAAACGATAAAATCGTGCCGTTTTATCAACCGATATTTAACAAAGACGGCAAGGTGCTAAAATACGAAACGCTAATCCGTATCCAAAATAGCTCTGAAATCATCTCGCCGAGCGTTTTTTTAGAGGTTTCAAAACGCATCAAGCGCTACACCGATATCGAAAAGATGCTAATCGAAAAGAGCTTTAAGCTAATCAAAGACAAGCCTAGCGCCATCATCTCAGTAAATTTATCCGGACGAGATATGACCGACGGCGACGTGAGCGCGTTTATCATCGAGAGGCTAAACAGATACAAGATCGCCTCAAGGGTGATATTTGAGATACTAGAGGATGAAAATATAGAAAATATCGAGCGTATCGGCGCGTTTATCGAACGCGTGCGAAGGATGGGCGCAAAGATCGCCATAGATGATTTTGGTTCGGGTTATAGCAACTTCTCCTATATCCTAAAGCTAAAGCCGGACTACATCAAAATAGACGGCTCGATCATCAAAAATATAGACTATAGCGAGGATTCTCGGGCGATAGCTAGCGCGATCATAGCCTTTGCTAATCAGCTAGACATCACCGTCATAGCCGAGTTCGTCCACTCAAAAGAGGTGTTTGATACCTGCGTGAGCCTGGGCGTGGACGAATTTCAGGGCTTTTATCTAGGCGAACCGCGAGATAGCCTGCTGGAGTAGCGAGGCGGATAAAACGCCGTCAAATACGTTCGCGGTCGTCCTGTAATGCGCCCGCGCCAAAAAAGCCGCGTCCTATGCGGCTAAATTTGCTCGCGCCTATGCCGCCGGTATCAGCTAAAACCCGTAAAGGCGGCGGCTTAAGAGTGTTTAGCAAAACCGCCCCGATTAAGAGATTTTAAAACGGGAGCTTGAAAAATCGCTTTTATTCCCAAGGACGCCGTGCAAATTTATACGAGTTTTTATCGCGCTTACTTGAAGTTTTTATTTGTTTAAATTCTCGCCGATTTTTGCTTATTTTTAAGATATAATTTATACTTTCGGTAAAAATTTATAGGATAATCCGCCTTCCTTCATCGTCAGGCCTTATTGCTTCGTCGTCGTTTGTATTTGCTCGGCGCCTTATTTGACGAAGTTCGTAAATCGTTTGTTCTTTGCTTGTGCCGTTTTTCTCCGCCGTTTGCGTAGTCTTTAATGGCGCCGTCCGCTTTTATCGCCTTGGTCGTTTCTCTTAGATGATATTTTAGCGCAACGCCTTTGTCTATTATCGGTATATATTTTAAAGCGGTTTTACGCACGGCGTTTATAAAAGCGGCTCTGCTAGCTTCGCAAAATAGCGAGCTTGCCTTTTAAAGGTTGTGGGTTTGATAAATTTGCTATTTGGCGCGGGTAAATCGAGGCTAAATTTATCTTTGAAAAGGCTTTGATTATGCGTGCGAACCGATGCCGCGTATCTTTTGGCTTGGTCGCTCTAATTTAAATTTTACGCTACGAATATGTGACGGATTGGGGCTTGGGCGTTTTTCGTTTATAGCCTAACGGAGATTCATCTAAATTTGATCGCGCAGTAGATATTTTTAGCCTAAATTTGCGCTTTGATCTTTTCGTAAAGCGATAAAATTTCGTCTTTTTTAATTATGAAGCTATTTTTGTTTGCGATAAGGTACGCCGAGCTTTGCATGATAGTCTGGGCGACTTTTAGTCCGTTTTGTTTCATTGTCGTACCCGTTTCTACGACGTCTACGATAGCATCGGCAAGGCCGACTAACGGCGCTAGTTCGATCGAGCCGTATAGCTTGATGATCTTTAGCGCGGTAGCCTTCGCGGCAAAATAATTACGTGATATGTGCGGCATTTTGGTGGCGATTTTTAGCTCGGGCGCGTTTAAATTTAGATCCTCGCCCTCTTTGACGCCCACGCAGACGCGGCATTTGCCGATCTTTAGATCAAGTAGGCGCAAGACGTCCGGACGATGTTCCTCAAGTACGTCAAGACCTACTACGCCGATATCGGCAGCGCCGTTTACGACGTAGGTCGGGATGTCTTGGTTGCGAACCATTAGAAATTTAAAATCGCCCTCGCTCATCAGCAGTTTTCTATCCTCAAATTCAAACGAGCTATTAAAAATTTTCCTAAAAATCGCAAGCGTTTCGTCGGCGATGCGGCCTTTGGGTAGAGCAACCGTCAGCATAAGATGTCCTTTTTTTGTTCGATTAATTTTTGCATCCCGCGAAAAACGAGCATACGGTCGTAGATGCTGTCGGTAAAAAAACGCGACAAAAACTCGCCGTCGCCGCCCGTAAAGTATATTTTTGAGCCGTTTGCCATGTTTTCTATGAGAAGTAAAATTGGTTTTATGATGCCGTAGCTTACCGCGTCGGCCGTTTTTTGCGGGAGCGCGTCGAGATCGATTTGCGAATTTAGCGAGATTTTAAGCCTGGGCGAAATCGCTTGGCAAGCTTTTAAGAGGTGCGAGATGCCAGGCATTATCGTGCCGCCAAGATGCATTGAATCCATCATAACATCCATGGTTATGGCGCTGCCGGCATCGATGATGAGGCCGTTTTTTACGGCGTAGCAGCTAGCGACCCGGTCAATACCTAGGCCGCTATAGATGGTGTCTAGCTCGAAATACGGCTCTAAATTTACGAATTTAGATAAACCGCGGAGTCTTTGAGTCATCTCGTCGTTTACGCTGATGAAATAAATCCTCTCGTCGCTTTTAAAATCTTTGAAATTTTCAAGCTTGATTTTGGTGATTTTGCCGTCTTCAAAAAAGGTGGCGTTAGTGTTGCCTACGTCACATAGAGTCATATTTGTAGCCGTTTTCTTTCATCAAATTTACGGTTTTTGAGCAGATATCCGAGCTATAAAAAATAGCCTTTTTCTTAAAATTTATACCCGTTTGTTCGGCGATTTTGCTAGCTATTTCATTAATCGCTTCAAATTCTTTACTCAAAAATCTAGCCTTTGCGCTACGGAAAAACAAAAGAGTATAAAATCCCTTCGTATCGATGCCCATAAGCGCGGCAAGGGTCTTTTTTTTGGTAAATTTATCAAGCTGTGTCCAGCTTAAATTTTTTAAAACAATCTTTTTAGCTTCCAGAACTTGATAAATTTCTTGCTTCGTCATTTAAGCTCTAGGCTGTAATCGTCGTAGTAAAATTCTTTCGCGCCGGCGAAAATTTGGCTCTCGACCTCGTCTGAAAGCTCGTAAATTTTGGCATTATCAAGCGCTAAATCGGTCTTGATTAGATAACCCGTTTTTTCCATTATATAAAGCGAGCCGTTATAAACGGTGGCGCTTGAAAAGATGGCGAATTTAAAATACGCGTCTTTAATTTTTTTCAAATTTAGGTCGCTAAGTACGATTTTGCCGTCTTTTAGTAGGATATATACGTGTTCGCCGTTTATGACTACGTCTTTGATCTCGCCGTTAAAATAAACCGTTTTTTCCGGATTTATCGAGACGATACGCTTGCCGGTGGCGGCTATCATCGTGTCGTTTACGACGTTTAGAGATATTACGTTGTTAAAAAACTGCTCGCTACTAACGATTACGTCGCGTAAAATTCGGCCTTGGCTTTTATCTACGATCATGATCTTGCCGTCAAGCGTAGGGAAAATGACGAGCGAGCTCATAAATAGCGGCGCTGCGACGCGGGAGTCTTGCGCATAGACGTTTGAGCTCTCAAACTCGAGCAAAACCTCGTTTGTCGCGATATCGATGAGATATATGACGTTACTCGCGGTTAAAGCAGCGAGCTTGTCGCCCTCAAGAGCGGCCGATACGACGGCTTGATCAAAGCTTCTTTGAAATAAAATTTCGTTGGAGCTATTTTCGACGATTAAATTTCCGTTTAAATCCGAGCTAATAAATTTACCGTCGCCGTAGTTTAACAAGGTCGAGCCCTTTGGCAGCTTTATCTCCGGCGCAAGTAAGCCGTTTTTGGTTATAACCATGCCGTTTTTTAGCACCGCTCCGTTTAGGCTCGCCGTCGCGATGCTAGAAGGCAGCCTGGTTTCCGAGATTTTTTCATTTTGCACGTCGGTAGGTTCGAAATACTGCCTTTTCGTGCTGCATCCGCCGAGTACGGCCGCGCACAAAACGGCGGCTAAAATAGTCTGAAATTTTTTCATTTTGCTTTTCCTTGGTAGTGTTCTAAATTTTTGACGAGATCTTGGAGCTGCGAATTTAACGGGATTTTCTTAAATTCGTTTTTGGCTTCGTCGATTTTATCTTCTTTTAATAGCTCGTAGCCGTTAATCGCGGCTCTATACGAGCTTAAAATTTGACCGCTAGGCTCGTTTAATTGGTATTTTACGATATCTTTTAAAAGCGGATCGATCTGCTCGTTTGCTAGCGATTTTAACGCGTTCGTGTCGTTGTTATCGACGGCGACTTTAAATTCGTAAAGCGCGTAAAGAGAGGCGTCTTTTTGCTTTAGCTCGGCTTTTGCTTGCTCGTCTTTTGGGTTAAGTATTAGCTTAGCATAGGCGGCGTTTGCGGCTTTGAAGTCTTTTTCTTTTAAGGCATCGTTTACGTAGTATCCGATCGCGCCGATCGCGCCTAAAATGACCGCGGTTATGATAAATTTGCTATATTTTTTAAAAAATCTTTCGCTTTTTATCATATTTTCTAAAAATTGTTCTTGAGTATTTAGCTCTTCTTTTATGGAGTTGATATCGTCTTTGATAGCCAAGCTTTTTCCTTAAAATTTTAGATATTGAAAGTTCGTAATTGTAGCATAATAATTATAAAACACCATAAAAATCAAGACAAAATGTGCTATAATGCGAGAAAATTTAAAAATTTAAACGAGGTTTTATGCAAATAGACGACACTCTGCTGGCTAAGCTTGAAAAGCTCAGCTCGCTTAAAATAGGCGAAGAGAAGCGAAAAGAGATTGAAAATCAGCTTAGCGAAATTTTAAATTTCGTAGATATACTAGACGAGCTGGACTTAAGCGACGTGGGGGCGGTCGTAAGCTCCATAGACGGTGGAACTCCTCTAAGAGAAGACGTAAGCGTAAGCTCGGACGTGATAGAAACGATACTAAAGCATGCTCCTATGAGTAGCGAGCATTTTTTCGTAGTACCGAAAATAATCGAATAAGGAAAATATAAATGGAAGAAATAAAACAGGGGGGCGTAGGCGACGCGCTAGAACCAAAAAAAATAGACGTAAGCCTAGAAACGCTTTTAAAAACCGTCGTGCATAATAAGGCGAGCGACTTGCACTTAGTTTCAAAAAGCGAACCGCAAATTCGCATAGACGGAACGTTAAGACCGCTTGAGCTGGGAGTTTTGAGCGGACACGATATACAAGATATATGCTACGCTTTGATAACCGATACTCAAAAAAGCGAGCTTGAGGAGGATAAGGAGCTTGACTTTGCGATAGAGCTTCCGGGCGTAGGCCGCTTCAGAGGCAACTACTACTACACCTCAAACGGAGACCTGGCTGCGGCGTTTCGTATAATCCCTACCGACATACCTTCTCTTGACGATTTGAGAGCCCCGGGCGTTTTTAAAGAGGTCGTAAAGCGCGAAAAGGGCATGATACTGGTTACCGGACCGACCGGT
>CAUQMN010000034.1:0-8511 GCA_963518765.1 uncultured Campylobacter sp. | reverse complement strand
TTGTTGCTGTTTTCCAGCGCTTGCGCCATACCGACGATACCAGCGACGTCAAGCGTCCCGCTGCGTCTACCGCCCATGTGTTCGCCGCCGTGAAGCAGGCTCGTTAGCTTTTGCGAGTCTTTGATATACAGGCCTCCCACGCCTTTTGGTCCGTGAAATTTATGCGCCGAAAAGCTCATAAAGTCCATACCCATCTCGCGCACGTTTATCTTGATCTTGCCGACGGTTTGCGTCGCGTCGGTGTGAAATAGCGCGCCGTGCTCGCGAGCGATCTGTGCGCACTCTTTAATCGGGAAAATCGTGCCCGTTTCGTTATTTGCCCACATGATGCTAACTAGCGCGGTTTTGTCGTCGATGAGCTTTCTTAGATCGTTTGGATCGAGCAGACCGTTTTCGTTTACGGGTACGTAGCTCACGCGCACGCCGTATTTTTTGAGCGACTCAAACGTCGCCGCGATCGCCGGATGCTCGACGGCGCTGATTACGACGTGATCCTTTTCTTTATTTAATATATGATCGAAAAACACGCCCTTAGCCACCCAGTTGTTGCTCTCGGTGGCGCAGCTTGTTACCACGATATCGTCGTTATCGCTCGCGTTTATGCCGGCATAGAGCTGATCCATCGCGCGGCGAAGCGCGGGGTGCGTCTCGGAGCCAAATTTATGCAGCGAGTTTGGATTGCCGTATTTTTCGCAAAAAAACGGCTTCATAAGCTCGAAAGCTTCGGGATCGACCATCGTTGTGGCATTATTGTCTAGATATACTCTCACGCTTGACCTTTATCAATTAGGATATATTTTATCCCTTTTATTTTCGCGAGGATAATATAACAAATTTTATAAATTTTTGATTAAAATTTTAGCTTAGTTTTTTCAAATTTAGCCGGTTTTTGATAGAGTTTATATATTGAAATTCCTTATCAAATGAGCAAAACGTCGGCCCTTCGGTCAAATTTGATATAAAAAGATAAAATTTATCCTAAACTTAGTTTAATTTCTTAAGGTTTTAGAAAATTTAAAAATTAAAATTTTCGCATTTTGGGTTAAATTTATCAAAATAAGCCCGAATTTAGTACGGTGAAAAAGGGCGAGACCGGCAGTTTAGAGTTTTTCAGGTAAAATGGAGTAGAATACTAGCATGAAATTTTTTAAAAAAGCTCTTTGCGTTTTAGGCGGCGTTATTGCCGTGTATGCAGTATTGTGGTTTATATTGTGGTTTATATTGTGGTGGTTATTTGATCCACCTTTGGGTTGTGATCCCGAATTAAGCGGAGATCCGGCATGCGATTACATAAATAAGCGGTTTGAGAGAGAATTGAAAAAATTACCCCAGGCTCCCGTACTGTCGGTAAGTGAAAAAAGGCCGGTATTTTTTCTAGGTGAAGGCTATTTTGCCGAAGGTGCGGAATTCGACTATTTATATATTAAAGATGAATTTGGAGTCTGGCTTAGATATGAATACAGCAACGACTTTTTGTTACAAAAAGACATGCCGGAGCGCTACTACGGATATTACGAAATTAACCGCTCGCCGAATGAGGATTGGGTGGGTAAAAAGCTTAGATATTATAGGTACGGCATCTATGATATTTCGCTTTTTGAGAATGAAGCCAAGATATTTTCTCAAACCGCGCATAAAGTTATAAGAAAATTTATAGGTACGTTTGATTTGCACTCTCAGCCCGGCACCTCTTTTGCGGCTCCGCAAGGCACCGAGGAAAATTTAAAAGCCATAAGAAGGCTTCAAATTCCGCTTGCGGATTTTCCACAAAAACAGAACTACTCCCCACTTGATTGGGCTGATGAGCCCGAAGCCAGAGGCTATAGCGGAGATAAAATAGCTAAAAAGCTCGCTCGCAATATCTTTGATATCAAAGGCGATGGATGGAGACAAACCATACGTATAAACAGACGCGCCAAAGATATCAAGGTTATCTGCGGAGATGAAATTTGCCTCGCGCTCGCCTTCGATGAAAACGAATTTGATAGCTGCGATAACAATGCGCCGCTCACGAAAATTTATACGCTAAATTTAAAGCAAAAATTTAGCGATTTTCATACGCTTACTAGCAAAAATTTTGATTATGTCAAAATCGGCGATAAATACGCTTTAGACGACGTAAAATCTTTTAAAATAGTTTTATCGAGATTTAGATATATCAAGGGTTATAACAAAGGTCGCGAAATCACGGACTACGAGGTTATCTTGCAAAATAGCGAAGGCGAACAGGTCAATGAAATTTGCAGAAATGAAATCCAGAAACTTGACAACCGCACGCAGTAAATCAAAACTCGCGCCGCAGACTTGAGACAAAGGCGGTGAAATCTCGGCACACAAAACCCGCATCTTTAAGATGTAAATTTTACGGCGACCCGGGATAAATCGCATCCTTGCTCGGTTAAATTTGACGCAAAGCAAACACAAAAGCGGCCGCCGAATTTAAACTCGTTGAAGGTTTCTGGCGTCGTAAAATTTAATCGTCCATGGCGCATTCGCGACGTCTGCGCCCAGCTTTGACGAAAAATACTCCCGCACCGCGGCGTAGTCTGATTTTGAGATGAAATAAATAAATTAAGCTCACGCAAACGAGATAGTTGCTATGAAAACTGTCTTTTAAAAAGCAACAAAACTAAGTTTGGATGTAATGCTAAAACTACGCAGGAAAATTTATATCAAAATCTTAAATTTATCTCGTAGGTTTTTAAATTTCTATTTTATTTGCGATAAACTGCCGTTTTGCGATGCGATTTAAAAAATCATCGCGCAGCTTTGCCGAATTTAAGCGCAAATTTAAATGTTAATATTAAATTTAAATTTACTTAGCGCATTCTTCTTGAGAAAAATCTTTTATGTCGAGAATGCCTGTATACTTCTACTTCTCTACAGTTTACCTTTTTCATTGCATCTTTTATCGCGTCCGGCGTACCTTCTCTGAGTGCTGCTAGCATGACTTCGGGCGGCTGTTCTTCGCAGACTATCTTTTTCTTGCTATGAGTAAACGTGCTAATGATATAGAGGATAACGGCGACGATAGCGATAAACGTATAAAATAAAATATCATAGGTTATTAACTGACTAAAAATAGTTTTCTTTTTGCTAGATTTATTTTTTATTTGTTTAGATTTAGCCATAAAATACCCGCCGAAAAATCTCTAAATTTATTCCAAGCAAAACTAGCCGAATTTACGATATCTCTTTTACCAGTAGCTGCGGCGTGACGAGTCCGCGAAACGAGTTTTTCGATACCGAAAAAACGAGGTCTATGCTCTCGCCCGTATGCGGCTCGCGAGTGAAGTTAAAAAACAGCGCCTCTAGGCACTTGCCGTCTTTTTGCAGGATGAGCTTTAAGTGATTTTGTTCCCTGCCGATTAGTTTTTTGTTTTTGACGACGGCGGATTTGATCTCAAAGAGCGGGCGCGGATTTTTCTGTCCGTAGGGCTCGAAATGCTCCAAAATTTCAAGCAGCTCAAAGTCCACTTCGCCGGCTTCTATCTCGCCTAAAGGCTCGTCAAACGCGCTAAATTCGTGCAAATCCATGAGCATGCACGAGCTATTTATCCCGTTTTTAAACGCTTCTAAATTTGCCGGATCTATCACGATGCCCGCAGCCCCTTTGTGTCCGCCGTAGCCCGCAAGCAGCTTTTCGTGGCTAGCGATAAGCGAGAGGATGTCTAGCTTGCCCACGCTTCTAGCGCTGCCTTTGGCGCGGTTTTCGTCGATACTAAAGACGATGGCGGGCTTTTTAAACTGCTTAGCCAGACGCGATGCGACGATGCCGATGACGCCCTCGTGCCAGCCCCTGCCCCACGTCACGATGATGTGTTCGTCCTCGCGCACGTCTTTTAGCGAGCACTCAAAAAGCGCGCGCTCCTCCTCCTTGCGCGAGTTGTTAAAGCTCACGATGGTGTCGAGGCACTCGCAGGCGCGGTCTAAATTTTTAGCGCGCAAAAACTCAAAAGACACGCTCGCATCGTCCATACGGCCCGAGGAGTTGATAAGCGGCGCAATGAGAAAGCTGATGTCGTCGCACTCGAATTTATCCTTGCCGTAGAGCTGCTTTATCGCGGTAAATGCGGGCCTGCGCGAGGAGTTTAGGCGGTTTACGCCAAGCTTAACCAGGATGCGGTTTAGGTCGCGAAGCTCCATCATATCAGCGATTATCGCGATGGCTAGGAGGTCTAGAAATTTACCCATATCGTAGTTGATGCGGCACACGTCCTTTAGTGCGCCGACTAGATACCACGCGACCTGAGCGCCGCAAATTTCGATGTTTGGGAAGCGGCAATCCTTTTGCTTCGGGTTTATGATCGCATAGGCCTCGGGCAGGACGTCGGGGGGCATGTGGTGATCGGTGATGATGAGATCGATGCCCTTTTGCTTACAAATTTGAGCCGCGTCGTTTGCCGAGATGCCGTTATCTACGGTCACGATGAGGCCTGCGTCTGCTATCTCTTCGACGATTTGCGGATTTAGCCCGTAGCCGTCGCTAAAGCGATTTGGGATACGCACAAAATACTCGCTAACGCCCAAATCATCGAAAAACTCGGCCATTATGACGCTGGCGATCACGCCGTCCACGTCGTAGTCGCCGACGATGACGATCTTTTCGTTTTGCTCGATCGCGCGTTTTATACGCTCGGCACCCTTAAATACGTCCTTTAACGCATCGGGCGTAGGAATTTCTGAAAGTTTTTTGTGAATGTCATTTTCAAATCTTTGATTCAGTAATTCCTTTATCTTTTCCTTATTCAACATCGTTTTGACGGGCTTTTGCATAAGCCTCGCCTTTAGTCGCCGCCTTGCCACCGTTTTTGCCTAAATTTTCGCTCGCTTCGGGGGTCAAATTTACCCCTGTCGCGCCGCAAAAAAGGCTAAATTTTGGTTCAAATTTCATCTTTTTCCTTCTTTTTTATTTTCTAATGCGCAAATTATAGCTTTTTGAAATTTAATTTCTTATAATTGTAAACATAGCGGCGAATTTAAGGGTCTGATGCGGTTTTAAAAGCTTTGCAGAATTGATACTCTTTATAAAATTTAGAGTTTTAAAATAATAAATGCGGCGTAAGTTTTTAAATTTAAGGGAAGTAAATTTATAATCAAATTTAGAGCCGATCGGCTCTAAATTTGATTATTTCGATTTTTCTAGGCTAGCTTTGATAAAGCCCAAAACTACGGGATTTGGGTTTGTTAGGCGGCTAGTAAACTCCGGATGAAACTGTACGCCGACAAACCACGGATGCGAGTTTTTGGCGCCAGGTGCGGGCGAGCTAAGTTCGACGGCCTCTATCAGCCCGTCGCTCTCGCCGCTAACTATCAGGCCGTTTGCCTCAAATTCGGCTCTATATTTCGGATTTGCCTCGTAGCGGTGGCGGTGGCGCTCTTTGACGCTTTTAGCGCCGCCGTAAATTTGGCTTAGCAGCGAGCCGGGCTTCACGTCGCAAGCGTAAGCGCCAAGCCTCATCGTGCCGCCGATCGGGCTTTGGTGCGTGCGTATCTGCGCCCGTCCGTGCGCGTCGATGAAACTATCGATGAGATAGATGATCGGATTTACGCACTCTGGCCTAAATTCGACCGAATTTGCGTCCTCGAGCTTTAGCACGTTGCGAGCAAACTCGATGAGCGCTAGCTGCATACCTAGGCAGATACCAAGATACGGAACGCCGTTTTCGCGGGCGTATTTTATCGCTTCGATCTTGCCGCTCACGCCGCGCTCGCCAAAGCCGCCGGCGACAAGCACGCCGCCCACGTCTTTTAGTAGTTCATCGACATTTGAAGGCTCGATTTTCTCGCTATCTATCCACTTTAAATTGACCCTCGCATCAAGGCTCGCGCCCGCGTGAATTATACTCTCGGTCAGGCTCTTGTAGCTCTCTTTGAGATCGACGTATTTGCCAACAAATGCTATCGTGGTTTCTTTCGTCGGCGCGATGATGCGCTTAACTAGGCTGTCCCAGTTGCGCATATCAAGCTTTAGTTCGCCTAAATTTAAAATTTCGGCGATCGGGGTCAAAATATCTTGGTTATAAAACGCGAGCGGCACCTGATAGATGCTAGCCGAGTCGATACTCTCGATGACGCAGTTGCGCTCTACGCCGCAGCTGGCGGCTATTTTATCCTTTAGCTCGCGGTTTAGCGGCTGCTCGGCGCGGCAGATGATCATATCGGGGCTAATGCCGATACGGCGCAGCTCGCCGACGCTGTGCTGGGTGGGTTTAGTTTTTAGCTCGCCTGCGACCTTGATAAAGGGAACGAGGGTTAGGTGGATATTCATCGCGCGTTTGCGGCCGACCTCGATACGAAGGGCGCGGATAGCCTCTAAAAACGGCAAGCCTTCGATGTCGCCCACCGTGCCGCCGATCTCAACGATCAGCACGTCGCGACCCTCGCCCGCCTTTTTGATACGATCGACGATCTCGCCCACGATGTGCGGGATGACTTGGATCGTTTTGCCCAGATAATCGCCTCTGCGCTCTTTTTCTATGACGGAGCTATAAACGCGGCCGGTGGTGAAGTTATTATCTTGGCTTAGGCTCTCGTCTAAAAATCTCTCGTAGTGCCCCAGATCCAGATCCGTCTCCGCGCCGTCATCGGTGACGAAAACCTCGCCGTGCTCGAGCGGACTCATGGTGCCCGGATCCACGTTGATGTAGGGGTCTGCTTTTAGCATGCTTACTTTTAGGCCGGTATTTTTGAGAAGCGTGGCGATAGAAGCCGCCGCGATGCCCTTGCCTAGCGAGCTTAGCACGCCGCCGGTTATAAAAATATACTTTGTTTCGTTTGGATTTTTTTGCATATCGCGCCTTTTAATTTTTTGCGCGATTATACCTTATTTAAAATTTATAAACGCTTGATAGCTAAAGAAAAAAATTTATAAAACGGAAACTTTAAAATAATGTTTTAAGTTAAATTTCTGTAGTATATTAAGCTATGATTAAAAAATATCTCAAAAACATCTCGTCTTTGTATATCGACGGCTTTAGAAATATGAAACTCGGAAAGAGCCTGTGGCTCGTCATAGCCATCAAGCTGCTTATAATGTTCGGGATTTTAAAAGTATTTATCTTTGATGAAAGTTTAAATTCGAAATTTAAGAGCGACGAGGCTAAGGCCGACTTCGTAATCTCAAATTTGACAAAGGAATAAAATGTCTGAAATCGCTTCGGTCGATTGGTCGCGCGCGCAGTTTGCGCTCACCGCGATTTACCACTTTTTGTTTGTTCCGCTCACGCTGGGACTTAGTTTTATTATCGCCATCATGGAGAGCATCTACGTCAAAACCGGCAGCGAGCAGTGGCTAAAAATCACTAAATTTTGGCTAAAACTCTTCGGTATAAATTTTGCCATCGGCGTAGCTACGGGCATCATAATGGAATTTGAGTTCGGCACCAACTGGGCGAACTACAGCTGGTTTGTCGGCGACATCTTCGGCGCGCCGCTAGCTATCGAGGGCTTGCTCGCGTTTTTTATGGAGGCGACGTTTTTTGCCGTTATGTTTTTCGGCTGGGATAAGGTTAGCAAGAAATTTCACCTCATCTCGACCTGGCTTGTGGCTATCGGTTCAAATTTAAGCGCGCTTTGGATCCTCATCGCAAACGGCTGGATGCAGTATCCGGTGGGTATGAAATTTAACCCGGCAACCGCTAGAATGGAAATGGAAAATTTCTTCGAGGTAGCGCTTAGCCCGGTAGGTATCATCAAATTTTTACACACCGTAACTAGCGGCTACGTCGCTAGCGCGCTTTTCGTAATAGGAATTTCGGCGTGGTTTATCCTAAAAGGACGCCACCTAATCATGGCTAAAAAATCCATCGTCGTAGCGGCAAGCTTCGGGCTTGCGACGTCGCTATTTTTGATGTTTAGCGGCGACGAGAGCGCATATCAGGTCGCGCGCACTCAGCCGATGAAACTAGCTGCGATGGAAGGCCTTTATAAAGGCGAACAAAATGCCGGCCTAGTCGCGATGGGCGTACTAGATCCGTCTAAAAAACCTGGCGACGGCAAGGACGCGTTTTTGCTCGAACTAAAAGTACCTTACGCGCTTGGTATCATGGCTACTAGAAATTTTGATAGCTTTACTCCGGGCATCGAGGATCTAGTCTACGGCAACGAAGCGCAAAATATAGAAAGCGTCGCAAGCAAGATGGCCAAAGGCTCGCTAGCAGTTAGCGCGCTAGCTAGCTACAACGCCGCTAAAAAATCGGGCGATAAAGCCGCGATGGAGCAAGCAGAGCAAACTCTAGATCAAAACAAGAAATTTCTAGGCTACGCCTATCTTGAAAAGCCTCCCCACGCCGTGCCGCCAGTTGGCCTAACGTTTTATAGCTTCCACTTGATGGTGGCTCTTGGTACTTACTTTTTGGCTTTATTTTTGGTCGTTACGTATCTTACGATGGCAAACGATATCGAAAATTTCAAAAAGCTGCTGTGGGCGTGCGTATTTAGTATCCCGCTAGGACTGGTAGCGATCGAGGCGGGCTGGATAGTAGCCGAGGTCGGTCGTCAGCCTTGGGT
>CAUQMN010000033.1:0-8604 GCA_963518765.1 uncultured Campylobacter sp. | reverse complement strand
TCGCTCACCATCGTCGCTAAATTTTGCGCTATTTTTTGTAGCGGCGCCGTTATCGTTCCTTGCCCCATCTACGTTTTTTGATTTGATTTTCGGAGCGCGTTATTTTAGAATGCTTGCGATTTACAAAAAAGCAAATTTAGCAATCTTTGCTCACGCAAGCTTGGTTTGAGAGCTAAACAGGCTAAAATAAATCAACACGCCGCCTGCTAATTTAACGAAACCGCCTAAATTTTGCCGAGATTAGAAGGTACGCAGTTGCTGTTTGCCTACGATTTGTAGTATCCACTCGGCAGATTTTACGAAGCGTTTTACGACGTCGTCGCTCCAGCTAGATATAGCAAAATCATGATATGTAAGCGAGTCCAGCCGTAAAATCTCGACTGCGACCGCGGCTAACGCCTCTTCGCCCAGCTCGCCTTTTTAGCTCGTTAAATTTATTTTGCCAGCCGCTTGGCGCAGCCGCGCCCCGCGCGCTATCCAGCCATTTTAGAGCCTTGATGCTTAGGTTAAATTTACCTTTAAAACACGCGGCGTTTAGGATTTTATTTACGACTAGATAGCAGCCTTGGCGGTTTTTGGGGATAAAGTTTTTAAACAGCCGCACGCCCCTTTCGTCGCCGTCTTTTACCTCGCAGGCTAGCTTTTTAAATACGGCTATATCGTGGTGAAACTCCTTGTCGTCGATGACGCAAAGCAAATTTTGTATGATTTCTAGCTTTGCGTCCCTGTCCGTGCGCGCGAAAATTTTATTTTGTTTTTCGATTTTTAGGGCGTTTTCTAGCAAATAACCATTTGGAGAGACGTAAAAATTGTGCTTTAGGTACCGCGTAAGCGCCGTAAATTCGGCAAGGCAAAAGCTTGCTTCCGATATGCGCCGCTATATCTCGTCGTATAAAAATTTACTCATGATTCCGCAAATCCAAGAATCTAAATGCCCGCTTTGGATAATGTTGTTGTAGTAAATAAGCTTGGCTAGAACGAAATTTTGCGCGCTTTGGCTAAGGCTTGCGGCGAGAGTTTCTAGCCGCGAGGCCAGATCTTTGATGATGTCGTCGCCAAAAACATCTAGCTTGCTTTGCCTTTGCAAAAGTAGTAAAAACCAGCTCCAAACCGCGTCAAATTCGGCTTGAGGGACGCTTAGCTCGCTTGCTAGGATTTTTGACTTTTCCTCATCGTCGCTCAAAAATTTAATATATTTTGCGTTTAGATTTTGTTGCATTCGTTTCCCTTCGTATCTATGTTTTGGTCGCTTTTTACGGCTTTTAGATGTATTTAAACAAGCCTTATGCTCAAAATCACTTAATTTTGAGCATCTTGCGTTAAAATGGCAAAATTTGCCCAAGCTATTTTTAAAGCTTGCTCGCTAAATGGTAATGCTCGCAGGCGGCGTAAATTTAGCGTTTTTAGGCTGAAAATCGCATTTGACGCGGCTTATTTTATATGCGAGCAAATAAGATGTATTCGGCGAAATACGGCTTAGACAAAGACCAAAACCGGCTTTTTGCCGTCACCGGTAGCTTGCGTTTCGGTAAGGCGCGCTAGTTTTTTACTCGCCCGCTGCTACGCTTTGCCGAGTTTTGACGAGTTTGCCGCGTTTGGCCAAAGCTAGGCAAATCATCCGCATGCGGCCAAAGACGCTAAATTTAGCACTAGAGCTGCTTTAACAAGATCAAGGTTAGCCGAGGTTAAATTTGCGCGTTTTGATCGGATAAAATCTCTATGCGACTAAATCGCAGGCGCCGCAAGGCTGCTCGCGTGCCGCGCTAGGCGGTAGCGTTTTGTCGTATTTATCCGTTTGCGCGTAGCGGAGGGCGGAAATCTTTGTCGTAGATTATTCGGCGGTAACTTCGTAAAAGCAGCCGCAGTTTGTTTAAAAATCGCTTTGCGACGGCACCTTGTTAAAAGCTTGTTAAATTTAAAATCGCACTTGCATTTTGCCGCCAAATCGTGGCAATGCTTTGGTTTGCAAACGGCAAGCGCGGGGCGAATTTAGAAACGACGTCTCCTGCGATGCCCGAAATTTTAAAAACGCCGTGCGCGGCAAACAGAGGAAAATCGCGGTATAAATTTGCATAGGCGCCAGAATAAGCGGCGTACGAGCGCAAAAGCGGCGGCAAAATCGTACGAAAATTTAGCACCCAAGCGCTAAATTTTAATCAAAAAGCGAATTTTGCCTTGCTTTTATCGCGAAGCTTTTGCGGTGGATTTCGCAGTATCCGCGCGCGGCGATCGCGTCCATGTGCGCCTTTGTACCGTAGCCTTTGTGCGCGGCCAAGCCGTATCCCTCGTAAACGCCGTCCCACGCACGCATCAGCGCGTCGCGGCTTACTTTGGCTAGGATGCTTGCCGCGCTTACTTGTGCCACTTTGCCGTCGGCTGCGACCATGGTTTTTACGCCCGTGCCGTAGTTTGCGTTGCCGTCGTAGAGCAACTCGCAGTCCGCAAAATGCGACTTAAACAGCAGCAGCGCGCGCCTAAGACACTCGCTAAGGCCCAGCTCGTCGATTTGCTCGTTTGAAAAATACGCGATGAGAAATTCCGAGTTTTCCGCGATCTCTTTAAACAGCTTCTCGCGCCGCTTCGCCGTCAGTTTTTTTGAGTCGTTTAGCCCGGCTATCTCGCGCTTTAGCACGCATGCGGCTACCGCCAAAGGCCCAGCCAGCGCGCCGCGTCCCGCCTCGTCGATGCCGCAGATTTGAGGATTTAATTTACCTTTTAACATTTTGTTAATATAGTCTATAAAAATACCTAAAAGTACGGCAATGTTTTACCGAATAATCATATATATTAGCCATAATAAATCGTTAATTAAAGGTCTATTTCGTTAATTGATTTACAATATTGTCAAAAATATATTTTACTAGTTCAATCATTTTATCTTGTTTTTTATATATAAGATCTGTTAAAAGGCTATCTGAAATGTCTGTTTTAATATTTTCGGTTGCTATATAATTTTGTTGTACCCAAAAAATTTCATAGCCAGTATCTACAACTGCGTCACAAGTCTTGCCGCTACTTCTAGTTGCACAGATTATTATGTCGCAGTTATTTTTTTTAAAAATAGGTAGGCTTTCGAAAATTCGAGAATTAGGATCGCCCTGGCTTTCTATTCCTATTTGTAGTTTCTTTTTATTATGAATCAATTCATAGATTTTAAAAATATCTCCAGTATCGTTTGAATCTCGAAATTTTTGCCCTGCATGCTCATTTACTGCTATGCTATATGTTTGTTGTATTATTTTATCAATCTCCTTGATAACGCTAGATTTTCCGCAGTTAGCTATCCCGTGGAGAGCTATAATAACTTTCGCACCCATAAATCACTCCTTGATAATGATTGAGATATTTCCATAAAATTATACTAAGACAATAGATAAATTTGCCTAAAACAGCCCGAAATTTTGTTTTAAATGCTCTTTGATGGGCTCAAGCGGTAGCGAGATCTCGCTACCTATGTTGCCCGCTACGCCGTTAAAAAACGTAATCCCGCTTGGCGAGAGCGTAAAATTTTCACTCGGAGTTATCTTTTCTTTTGCGAAGATTGCAGTCAAATTTGCGTCGTTTAAATCCTTAAAAACGTCGCTCAAATTTATCTTTTTCAGGTTTTTTAGCCAGACGGTTTTGCAGATTTTCCCGCCGGCGCTGACTTCACATACGCTTCTTATTTTGCCGTTTTGATACTCTAGGTTATTTAGCGCATTTGCGGCGTTTTTTGAGGGGTCTTTGAGCCATGTTGTTTTAAAATTTGCAAGTTTTGCGGCGAGAGATTTTTTGTTATTTTGCGCAAATTTAAGCGCGTAAAAGTCGCTTGCAACGGCCTCAAATCGCGCCCCGTCTCGCCCGATCTCTTGCAGCCCGAGCGCGGCAAAATCATAGCTTGCGACCTGCCTTAGCACGGCTTTTCGCGCCTTGCCTCTGATCGCTAGCTTGCCCGTCAGTTCGCCGCTATCCGCTTTTACGCTTAGATTTAGCCACTCGGTGACCGCGCTTACGGCCGTTATAGCGGCGCCCGATTTTTCGATGCCGCCTTTGGTAAAGTCGTATCTAGCGCCCTCGAAAAAGGCGTGTCCTTGAAATTTAGGCGGCAAAACGACGCCTTTGTCGCTAAAATTTTCAAATTCGGCCTCAAGCTCGCTGATGTAGAGCTCAAATTTGCTCCCGTCCGCTTCGCCTGTAAATTTATAAATTTTGCCCTCGTTTTCGTGTCTGATCTCGTAGCCTAGCGCCAAAACGCAGGCTAAAAATATCGCCGCAACCGCTCTCATAACCGCTCCTTATATGCCCAGCGCCCAGCGCGAAAACGGCGCGACCTCGCATTTTATGCCCTCGATGCTCGTCTCGCCCGAATTTGCCACGCTGATTGCTTGTAGCCTATTTATACCTAAATTTTTTAAATTTGCGTGCAGTTTTTTAAATTTTAAAAAGACCAAATCCGCATCGCTAAACGGCGAGCAAATGATCGCAAGTTTCCTTTTTGACAGGAAAAAATCAAGTTCTTTTGTATAAAAAATCTGTTCGTTAAATTTGGCTAGCTCGCAAAAAACAGTGTTGTTAAAATTTTTAGCGAAGTCCTTTTTTAGGCTCAGCGCGCTTTTAAACGCAAAGTCGTTAAAATAAAGTCTCTTTGCGGCGTTTGGCTCGTTAAATTTTTCTACCAAGCTAACCGCGCTCATGTTTTCAAGCTCGCTAAGCGCGCCGTAAACGCTATCTTTTGAGATTTTTCGGGCGGATTTTAGAGTGCTAAAAATCTCAAAAACGCTCACGTTTTGCGCCTGAGCTTTCGCGCACTCTTTTAGTACGGCCAGCTGTGTGGCGGAGAGAGATGATTTTAGCGCGGTTTGTAGATTTGCCACGACGTTTTCGGCGTCGCCAAAGGCCGACGCGGGACTCCTACCGTGAAGTAAAAAGTGGCTAAAAAGCGTCTGGGGATCGATCTTTTTTGAAAAAAATGCGATAAATTCCTCGTAGTCTAAAAAATCCAAATTTAGCTCGCTAAATCCACTTAAATTTGCGTCTTTAAACCGCGAGGCGACGATAAAATTTTGCAAATTTAGCTCTAAAATCGGCTCAAATTTATCCCAAAATCTCTTCTCGAAATCATCGATCGCTAGAATTTTTATCTGAGGATTTTGGTGCAAAAACTTGGGCAAATTTGACAAAATATCATCCGCATCTATACGAAGGTCGCCTAAATTTACGTACAAAAACTCTTTGCTCTCAAATGCTGATAAAAAGCCCGCGATCAGCGAGGTTTTGCCGCTTCCTATGCCGCCTTTTATCAGCGTTTTGGACGCGACGATCTCAAATTTTCTATTTATAAATTTAATATTTTTCGGCGGGCTTTGGTAGAGCGCGTTTAGAGTTTGCATTTTTAGCCTTTAAAATTTGGAAAATTATAGCGAAGTTTCCTTGTAAAGAGGAAGATAATTAAAATTTGACGCCAAAAAACGATCAAAAATTACCCAAATTTAAAAGAAAGTCCGTTAAATTTGAGCGATAAAATGCGGGCAAATTTTATCCGAACCAAATTTGCGCCCAAATAAACCCGCTCAAATTTATCCCAAATCAAATATAAATATTTCGCTTTAAATTTTCAGCCAAATTTACAAAAGTTTCCTTATAAAAAGGAAATAAATCTATTAAATTTTACTAAATTTGCTCAAAATATTGACTTTAAAAAGCCATTTGGATAAAATCCGAGTCTCTTACATAAGTAAGAAGTGTCGTATGTTTGCGACAAGTTCTATTCAAAGGAAAGAAAATGGAAAGAATCAGGCTTAAGCTTAAAGCTTATGACCATAGAGTTCTCGACCGCACAGTTGCAGCCATAGTAGAAGCTGTCAAACGAACGGGCGCCGACGTCAGAGGTCCGGTGCCGATGCCTACGAAGATCAAACGCTACACGGTCTTAAAATCACCACACATCAACAAAGACTCACGCGAGCAGTTTGAAATGAGAATTCACGCTAGAATGCTAGATATCGTAGCGGCTACGCCCGATACCGTCGACTCGCTAACAAAGCTTGACTTAGCCCCTGAGGTTAACGTCGAAGTCCGCGCGATGGGCAAATAAAGGCGAGGTGAAAGATGGAATATATCGTAGAAAAAATAGGCATGAGCAGAACGGTAAACAACCCAAGCATCCCCGTTACGCTTCTAAAGGTCGTAAACGCTAAAGTTTGCGAAGTGAGCGAATGCGGCTGCGCTATAGTAGCTTATGCTAAAGGTAAAGCAAAAAATAAAGCCATAGAGGGTCAGCAAAAAAAATATAGCCTAACGGCGGAATTTAATAAATTCGCAACCCTACAAGTCGCCAATAAAGAGGCGGGTGATCTTGATTTTAGTCCGCTTAGCTCGGCTAAAATTTTAAAAGTTAGCTTCAGCTCAAAAGGTAAAGGCTATCAAGGCGTCGTAAAAAGACACGGATTTGCAGGCGGTCCGAAAAGCCACGGTTCTCGCTTCCACAAAAGACACGGCTCTATCGGTAACCGCGAGTGGCCGGGACGCGTTCAGCCTGGTATGAAGATGGCCGGACACACCGGAAACGAAAAAGTTACCGTTAAAAACGAGATCGTAAGCTTTGACGCCGAAAACGGAATTTTGGTTTTAAAAGGCAGCGTCGCTGGCTATAACGGCGCAATGGGCAGAATAAGGATAGTAAAATGAGTAAAGTTTGCGTATTAAACGAAAAATTACAAAAAGCTAGCGAGCTTGATCTACCGGCTAATTACGCTGAGATCAACCCGCACAACCTATATCTTTACGTTAAGTCTTATTTGTCCGGCATGCGTTCAAATTCGGCTCATACAAAGGGTCGATCTGAAGTGAGCGGCGGCGGTAAAAAGCCGTGGAGACAAAAAGGTCGCGGCGGCGCTAGAGCGGGCTCAACCAGAACTAACGTCTGGGTAGGCGGCGCAGTGGCGTTTGGTCCGAGCAACGAGCGAAACTATTTCCAAAAGGTCAATAAAAAGCAAAAAAGATTGGCGCTTGAGTTCGCGCTAAACGAAAAAGCTAACGCGGGTAAAATTTTCGCGGTAGATAGCATAGAGATCGCAAGCGGTAAGACTAAAGACGCAGCTAAAGTAATCAGCGCGTTAAATTTGAGAGATGCTTTGGTCGTAAAAGATCTGCTTGACGACAATACGCTATTGGCGTTTAGAAATTTATCAAACTGCTATCTAATCGATGCGAGCGAGATAAACGCTTACTTAGTGGCGACTTACGGTGCCGTCGTTATCGAGAAGGCCGCACTTGAATCTATAATAAAAGAGGGCTGAAATGGCAGATATAACTGATATCAAAACGATTTTATATACGGAAAAAACTCTCGGTCTTCAAGAGCAAGGCGTGGTCGTCATACAAACTTCGCCTAAGATGACTAAAAACAGGCTGAAAGAAATTTTGAAAGAGTATTTTGGAGTAACGCCGCTTCGCGTAAATTCGCTTAGAATCGACGGAAAAGTTAAGCGTTTCAAAGGAAGAGAAGGTCAACGAAGCGAGATAAAGAAATTTTACGTTAAGTTGCCTGAAGGCTCAAGCCTAGAAAACACGGAGGCGTAAGATGGCGATAAAAACCTATAAACCTTATACACCTAGCCGCAGATTTATGACGGGCTTATCAAGCGAAGACATCACCGCTAAATCTAGCGTGAGAAGCTTGCTTGTAAAGATCCCCGTAAGCGGCGGTAGAAATAATAACGGAAGAATAACTTCTAGACATAAAGAAGGCGGAGCGAAGAAACTTTATAGAATCATCGACTTTAAACGCCGCAAATTCGGTATCGAGGGTAAAGTCGAAGCTATCGAGTACGATCCGAACAGAAACTGCCGCATCGCGCTTATAGCTTATAAAGACGGCGAAAAACGCTATATCATCAGACCAAACGGACTAAACGTCGGCGACGTCGTAGCAGCAGCCGAGGCGGGCCTGGACATAAAACCGGGTAACGCGATGAAACTAAGAAACATCCCGGTTGGTACTATCGTACACAACGTGGAGCTAAAGCCAGGTAAGGGCGCTCAGATGGCTCGTTCAGCCGGCGGTTATGCTCAGCTAATGGGTAAAGAGGAAAAATACGTAATGCTTCGCTTGCCAAGCGGGGAGATGAGACAAGTACTTGCAGAGTGCATGGCTAGCATCGGCGTAGTAGGTAACGAAGATTGGGCGAACGTAACTATCGGTAAAGCCGGACGCAATCGCCACAGAGGTATCCGTCCTCAAACTCGCGGTTCTGCGATGAACCCGGTAGATCACCCGCACGGCGGTGGTGAGGGCAAGAAAAACTCAGGCCGTCATCCTGTTACTCCATGGGGTAAACCGACCAAAGGTGCTAAGACTCGCCGCAAGAAGGCTAGCGATAAGCTTATAATTTCAAGAAGGAAAGGTAAATAGAGATGGCAAGATCACTCAAAAAAGGACCTTTTGTCGATGAGCATGTAATGAAAAAAGTAGTTGCCGCTAAAAAAGCTAACGACAACAAGCCGATAAAAACATGGTCTAGACGCAGCACGATAGTGCCTGAAATGATAGGCCTAACGTTTAACGTTCACAACGGCAAGAGCTTCATTCCAGTATACGTTACGGAAAACCACATCGGATATAAA
>CAUQMN010000032.1:0-8766 GCA_963518765.1 uncultured Campylobacter sp. | reverse complement strand
ACTCATGCTTGCATTGGTCGAAAAATTTCCTAGTTTCATATTCGCTCCTTAAATTTTGTCCGATTATAGCGAAAATTTGATTAAAAATTTATCGTTATACGAATGTAAAAATTTAAGCCCGAATTAGACGCCTAAATTTATCAAGCAAATAGTAAAATTACGCCTATTTACCGGGCGTCGCCCATAAATTTACATCCGCATTTTTTGCACTACCTAAATTTGTGCGATATCAAAAATTTACTTAAAATTTATCTAAATTTTAATCCACTCTTGATAACTCATCACAAAACTTGACAAAATATATCTTAATAAACTATAATTTTTGAATTATTTTTTAAAGGATGAAATGTGAAAAACCTTATAATCATCGCGCATCCAGATATGGCAAGCTCAAACGCCAACCAAGCGTGGCGCGAGGCGGCCGAAAAACAGGCGGACAAATTCGACGTCCACGAGATTTACGCCGCCTACCCTAGCGGCAAAATCGACGTCGCGCGCGAGCAGGAGCTAATCCTAAATCACGACAAAATCGTGCTGCAATTTCCGCTTTATTGGTACAGCTATCCGCCGCTTTTAAAGCAGTGGTTCGACGACGTATTCGCATACGGCTGGGCCTACGGCAGCACGGGCGGTAAGCTAAAAGGCAAGAAATTTGCGCTAGCAATCACTATCGGCGACGAGCCTAAAAGCTACGAAAAAGGCGGTGCGGTCGGGCTTAGCATGGACGAGGTTATAGCGCCGTTTAAATGCGCTATGAATTTCACCGGCGCAAAACTGGAAGCGCGGCATTTTGGATACGGATTTTCGTTTCACGCGGATGCCGAGTACATCGCCAAAAGCGCGGAAAAATACGCGGAGTTTTTGGCTAAACTTTAATCCTGCGCGCTAAAACGCGCTCCTTACGCCGAAACGTCCGCAGACCAAACTCGTGCGGGGTTTATTAAGAAGAGCTTTGCTTTTAGCGCTTGGCGCGAAGGGCGACTTTTTGCATTAGCCAGCAAGCTTTGAGGGCTTTAATCAGCTTAAATTTTTAGCCTTCTTGACGTTTACAAACCGGCCGCTAGCCTTTTTAAAAAACGGCGCGCGAGTTACTCAGATAACGACGTTCTGCACGGCGCCTAGGGCAAAGCGACGCAGGCTAAATTCGCGTCTTTAAAGGCGCTAAATTAAACCGCCGATGGACGTTTCGGTCGTAAATCGCGGCGAGTGCAAGAGGCAAGCCTAAATTTATCGCGCCAAATAGCCTAAAATCGGTCAAAACGCGCCGCGTTTTCTAGCCCTTACCGCTCCTACCGCGCTCGCTATCAAAAGCATAGTCGCGGCGACTCCCCAAAAAAGATAGGTCTCGCCGCTTTCGTAATAAGTAACCGCCTCAAAAACGAGCCCGCCTCGCGCCGGCACGAGCCGCTCCTCTTTTATCATCTTACGGATGTCCGCGCCGCTTATGTTTTGCCCGCTCGGATCATACGGCCGCGTCAAGGCCTCTATGGCGCTAGCGTCTGCGATCTCGTAAACGCTAGCGCTAATCCCCTGCCCCGTCCCAAGCGCGTCAAAATAGTAAATTTTATCGCCGTTTGCGTAAACCGTGCCGTATACTCCGTTTCTAACGAGGCCTATTTTGCGCCACCGCTCGCTAGTTTTGAGCCTAGAAAGCTCCGTACGGCGCGAGCTTAGCCGCCTGCCGCTTTTACCGCGACTCCAAATTTCGCGGCTCTGCACGAAATAAGTCTGTCCGCTGCTAACAAAAACGCTGCCCGCAAGCGGCGAAATTTTACCCGTAAACGGATCCGCCGCCGCTCGTTTTAACTCGCCGTTTTCGCCATTTTCGCCTTGCTGCCAAAAATAAATCCCGTCCTTGCCGCGAAAAAATAGATGATAGGCGTGCGCGCCAAAGACGCCAAACGGTAGCGAATAAGGCGCAAATTCGGGCGCAAACTCATCCCCGTCCGCATAAACTACGCCGCTAACGGGCTCTAAAAGATAGCGCACGCCGCCAAAATACGCCGCCTCGTGCAACTCAGGGGTAAATTTAACCGCGAGTCGCGAGCTTTTAAAATAGACGTTTCGCCCGTCCGTGACGTAAAAATCACTAGTTCGACCGCGCGCGTCCCTCACGTATCTTAGCCCGTCCGCGTCCGCGCCCTCTAACTCCTCGCCCTCGAAATAGGCTTTTTTGCCACCTTTATCGCCGCTTAGGGCAATGCCTCCGCCGATTTGCGCTCCGTCTCGGACGTCTTTTTTATCATCCGCGTCGCTATTTTCGCTAAATTTACCGCCTTGGCTCGCGCTTCCCGCCGCGAAGCCAAAACCCAAAACCGGGGTCAAATTTGCGCTTGAAACGCGCTTTGTTTTATAAATATAGCTTTGCGGTTTATCAGCGCCCAGTAGCGCGTACGCCGCGGTTTGAACCGCCTCAGCAAAAGCTCCTAGCTCGTAGTTTCTCTCGCCTGCGTCGCTGCAAAAATAACTAACCCGGCCGTCCGTAAAATATCCGTTTCCAATCGCCCTAGCGCGCGCGGGATCAAGCCCGCTCATAGCTAGATTGCCGCAGTAGACGGCGCTTTCGTCAGCACCGACGTTTCGCCCGCGATAACCGCCTGACGCAAGAACCCTAAATTTATCCGCCCGCGCGCCTTTTAGCTCAAATTTGCCTCCGCTTGGGATTAGCGCGTAAATTTTACCCTGCGGCGTCGCGTAAAATTCGCTATCGCCTATCTGGGTAAATTCACCCTCCTCCTCGTAGCTAGCGATATAAACCATAAAAAATACCGTAAAAAGTACGGTAAAAAGCGCAACCGCGCAAGCAGCGGGGGAGTTTTTTATTTTCATAAATCGCCTAAATTTAAACTAAATTTTTATGATTATATTATGATTTTGTTTAAGAGTTTAAATTTGACGCAAAAATCCGCAAAAGCACTGCAGATTTTTGCATTACGGTTAAGCCGATTCGTAGGAAATTTCACTAATTTTAAAAATGCCTAGTAACGGCGTTTGCTTGGCTTGCGGCGCGATTTTGTCTATCAAGGCGCAAATTTAAACGATAAATTTAACTTTTAGGCTTAACGTTCTCCGTCAAAATGCGCTCAAACTGCGGTAGCAAACCCTATCGTTTTGAGAATTTATACCCCGCGACTCCATGCAAAAGTGCAGACGTTATTTACTTTAAAACGGCAAACTCCACATAGCCTTCCATGGCTATAAGCATTATCCAAGCGGCATCCGGGCTGTAAAAATAGTGATGTTCGGGGATATTTTCTACCATAAATTTTAAAAAATCGTAAAAATACTCGGGCGCAAATTTGACTTCGGCATTGGTCAGATTGTCGCCGACGTAGCTTATATCCGCGCTTAAAATTTTACTTTGGATGTTTGGATTTGAGCTTATAAAATTTTTAATATCGGTAAAATTTTTGTAATCGACCGTTTCGTAGTCTTTTAAATTTTGCAAAACCGGCTTTGAGCCGATAAAACTAAAATTTTGCCCTATAAACTCCGCTCCGCCGTCATTCGCGCGCCACTCGTCGCCCAAAGCGGACAAAAAAGCAAGCATCTCGTCATCGGCCCAGCTAAAATTTTCAAAATCCATTTTTACCCCGTAAAGTCGTTGTAAATTTAAATTGCGCCGCTGCACATTTTTATAAACTGCGCTGATTTAACTCAAATTTTGTACCCCAAACTCGCGGCAAAGAGTTTTTGGGCAAATTTGAATGTTTTTATCAAATTTCGTCAAAAAACCGTAAATTTTTTACAAAAAGGCGTTATATCTTGAGATGATTTTTGAAGTCGCGACGTAAAAATAAAACGGAGCGGACTGGTTGTCCGTGAGTATTTATTTTTACTAGCCCTTCAAAAAGCGTCCAAGAGATAACGTCATAAAATCACTTAAGAGCTTCGAGCCTAACCGCGACCGAGCGCTTATGCGCCCCCAGCCCCTCGGCATCGGCTAGCTTCATGCACGCATTTGCTAGCTCGCTTATGCCTTTTGCGTTTAGCGAGATGAGCGAAGTGCGCTTCATAAAATTTTCAACCCCTAAAGGCGAGTAAAATCTCGCGCTACCGCCAGTCGGGAGAGTATGATTAGGCCCGGCTAGATAGTCGCCCATCGCTTCAGGAGTGAAGTGCCCGATAAATATCGCGCCCGCGTGCCTGATCTGCCTAGCCAGCTCCATCGCGTCGTTTGTCGCGATCTCCAGGTGCTCGGGCGCTAGCTCGTTAGCCAGCCTCACGCACTCATCAAGGTCGCTAGCTACGATGATAGCGCCCTTTTTATCGATACTAACCTGCGCGATGGGCTGCCTGGCTAGAGTCTTGATCTCCTCGTTGATATGCCTTTGCACCGCCGCGCCGAAGGCTTGATTTGGCGTGATGAGCACGGCGCTAGCCATCTCGTCATGCTCGGCCTGCGAGAGTAGATCCACGGCGATATGGCGAGGGTCGGCGCTCTCGTCGGCGATAACGCAGATCTCGCTAGGACCCGCAATCATATCGATATTTACCTCGCCGTAGACGAGCTTTTTAGCCGTTGCGACGTATATGTTGCCAGGACCCGTGATGACGTCGGTTTTTTTGATCGTTTGCGTGCCGTAGGCCATCGCCGCTACCGCCGACGCACCGCCGACTTTATACGCTTCCTTTATACTGCAGACATGCATGGCGGCTAGCAGTAGCGCGTTTACCTTACCTCCGATGGCAGGCGTGCAGACTACTATCTCGCCAACGCCCGCGACCAAGGCCGGCACGGCGTTCATGAGAAGCGAGCTAGGATAGGCGGCCTTGCCTCCGGGGATATATAGTCCGGCGCGGTCTAGCGGAGTGTATTTCGCGCCCAGCAAAACGCCGTGCTCGTCGTGTTCCATCCAGGTTTTAGGCAGGCTTTTTTCGTGGTAGCTTTTGATGCGCTCAAAGTCTAAATTTAGCGCGTTTAGCAGGCATCTATCTATACCGTCGTAGGCCTTTTGCATCTCGTCGGTGCCGATTTTTAGGGTATTTACGTCGGGTTTCCAGCGGTCAAATTTCTCTATCTGCTCAAAGAGCGCCTCGTCGCCTCTAGCGCGCACGTCCTCAAGTATCTGCGAAACGGCTGGCATAACCGCGCTCATATCGCCGTTTGAGCGGTTTACCAAAGCCGCAAAATAGTCCTTAAAATTTTCGTTGCTAGTGAGTAAAAACTTCATCTCGTCTCCTTAAATTTTCTTTCGTATCTTAGTTTTTGACTGATATTTCCGAGCGCGCCGCCTTGATGGATGTATAAAATCTCGTTTTTAAACGCGCCCGGGTTTGCCATCATCGTCAAAAAGCCGACCGGATCGTAAATAAGCTCAAATTCTATCCCCGTTTGCTCGCATACTTCGCGCCAAATTTGATAAAGCTCGGGCTTTAGATCACCGAAATGATATTTTTTGTGTGGCTGTAAAATGCGCACCTTCGAGTTTGGCGTAAGCGCTTCGATCTCGCTTTTTAGGTAGTCTGCGTCGCCCACGCAAGGACAGGTATAGACGTCAAATTTGACGTGCTTAGCCAAAAACGCCGCCGACGTGCCCGTGCCCGAGGGCAAAAATATATCAACGGTCTTGCCCTCCGCATCCGCCCAGCACTCTATCTGCCTAGCCTGCGAGATAAAGCCCGCCTCCGCCTGCGGCTGCCAAACGCCCTCGTTTATAAAAAGCGAATCGCCGATGAAGCAATCCTGCGCGGCAAGTAAATTTGAGCTTGTTTGGTATGCGGATTTTTCAAAATTTGAGCTTTTATGGCTTTTGCATTTGCTGGATTTTACGCCCGCGAGCTCCGTTTGTTCGTCAAATTTACTTGAAATTTGCTCACTTAAATCTTGTAAATTTGATTTTTCTATTTGCAAATTCGGCTCGACTTCGGCTTGCAAATTTGACATATTTTTTGCATTTAAATTTATATCCGTAAAACCGAGCCGTTCGTCAAATTTGCTTAAATTTGATCCGCAAGCGTTTTTTAAATTTAACCCGTTTTGGCTGCGTTTGTCCGTCAAATTTACCGCCCTGCCGCAAACCTCGCTCTCTTTTACTCCGGCAAGCTCATAAGCTAAAGCCCTAGCACGCGCCCGTCTATCTTTATCTATATAGATTTTCATCCCGTTTTCAAGGGCGAATTTAAAATTTCCGATTGGATTTGCCGCTAAATTTGAGCTTAAATTTGAAACTACGTAGTGAAACTCGAGGCCTTTCATCTTTGTAAAAACGCTTAGGCTATACATGGCGTTTGACTGGCTTGAGCCGTAGCTAACGACGCGCTTTATGCCGCCTAGACCGGCATTCAAGAAATACTCCAACTTTCTAGCTTTGTTGCCGTTAAATTCGCCGTCCATCAGGTCGTCGCGAAGTACGTAAAACTCGAGTCCGTTAAATTTAGTCTTTTGAATACTTTTGATTTTGCCGCTCCAAGAGATCTTGCATCTCTTTTATCGACTCTTTATCCGAGATCGAAAATTTGATCTCGATGCGCCTTGAGGCATCGGGGTCTTCTTTGCCGTTTTTCATCACCAGATCGCTAAAACTACGCCCGCTAGCGATGAGATAGCGCCCTAGGCGCTTGTCTTTGTTCCACGAGTAGATAAAATCCAGCACCGAATACGCGCGCTTTTGCGAAAGATCAAGGTTGTACATGTAGCTACCTACGGAGTTCGTATGTCCCTCGATCACGATTCTGTCGATGTGTTTTGCTATATCTTCGTTATTTAAAATCGCTTCGAAATAAGTCTGCAAAATTTCTTTTAGGCGCGCTTTTGCTTCGTCTCTTAGCTCGTATGAACCCGTGTCAAAAAGTATAGACTCGGGCAGCGACACGACGCCCGTGCTAGGATCTATGCTAACCTTATTTCCGAGCTTGGCGCGTAAATTTGATATGACGTTTGAGCGAAGCGAGCTGATGTCTCTTATCTTATCTTTTGTTTTGTTAAAATCCTCTTCCAGCGCGGCAAATTTTGATATTTCATCGCCGTATTTTGCGTTTAGCTCGTTTAGCGCCTCATCTTTTTGCGCTAAAATTTGCCCAAGTTGTACCACTCTATCTTGCAAATCCGCGATAGTTTTATTTGCGTCGTTTAGGTTTATCTCGTAGGTTTGGGTTAGGTTCGTGAGTTCGTTTTTCTCTTTTTTTACGCCTTCAAGCATCTCGTTTACGAGCCTGTTTATATCGGCAAGCTCTTTATTTTCGCTCTTTGTGCGGTCCAAATTTGAAAAAATTTCTTTTATGACGTTTTCTTTGCGCGCAAGCTCGCTTTGCGATGAAACGATTTGCTTTTCGCGCTCGCTCAAATCTTTTTGCAGTTTTGCCAAGTCGCTTTGGCTAAGGACGTATTTTACGACGACGGCGCCGATGATGAGCATAAAAACAAACATCAGGCCGGACATCAGGTCCGCATACGATATCCAAAAGGTCTGGTCGCCGCTTTTGCCCTCGTTAAGCGTTTTCATCTAGCATACTCGCCTTTTCGATGGTTTGCAAGATCTCGTTTGCCTCTTTGTCGAGCTCGTCGATGTCTTGCTTTAGTCCTTCGATGAGCGCGCTATTATCGTCGTAAGCCTCGATAGCTTCGTCGTCGAAGGCCTTTTTAAACGCCTGCACTCCATCGATCAAGCTCTCTTTAAAACCATCCATAGCTAGTTTTTGTTTTTCTAAAATTTCGCTGCTAAATTTAGAAAGAGACTCGCTAAAATTTCTAACATTATGCTCTAGTTCGCCCACGCTCTTTTCAAGCCTTGCGATACGCTCGCCGCCCACGTCGTATAGCCTGTTATACTGCTCGGCGAATTTTAGCTGCATATCTTTGATGTTGCCGTTAAATTTGTTGATAACGTTTAAGATTTCGGCATGAACTTTGATGAGGTCTTTTTGATCTTTTGAGGATCTTAGCAGCGTATTCATCGTCTCTTTGATGTGTCCGCCGCTTAGTTTTACGGCCTCTTCCTCGTTTTTTAAGATATTTGTAAAAGTTTTAAATTTAGCCTCGATAGTTTTGTCGAGTTCCTCGAAAAACTCGGCATTACTAACGTGCTCAAATATCACTCCGATCTTCTCGAAGTGTCTTAAATTCTCTTGCAAATATCTTCTATCAAGTTCTTCTTTAGTCCAGAAAAAGCCGCTCGTAGCATTTTTTTGCCTTCGCACCAGCGTTTCAAATTTACTCGTTCCGTATTTTTCAAAAAATATCCACCAAAGCGCCAGAAAAATACCGTAGATAGAGACGTAAAATGCGGTCGCTACGCCGCTAAGAAGGGTTGAAATTTCGGTTTCGAGTTCGGTAGTATTTGAGGAGTTAAACTCCGGCATAGAAACGGCGATACTGATAAACGTTCCTAAGATGCCTAGCATCGGGAAGATACCGGCACCCACGGAAGCAAAATTTTCGTTACGCAAATTTCTGGTGTAATAAGCGACAAATTCGTCAAATCCGGCATTTGATTTCGTATCTTTACCGATAACCAAAAGATGCTTGATGATGTATTCTTTTAAATTTCGCTTAAAATCAGCCCCGCTTTGCTCGAAATAGCAGCAAGCAAGCTCGGCGCTATTTTTAGCAAAGATTAACGAAATCACCCAGATAATACCCATCATAACGACCGTATGTAGGCCGATTTGAAAATCTATATACCCAAAATATCCAAGAAGCGCCGCCAGATATATCGCCGTCGGCAAAAATATAATTTTCGCATACACGAAAAACGACTGCCTGCCCTTTACCTCAGGCAGCGTCAAATCGGTAAAACTATCGTTCTTTGCTTCTTTTTTGGGTTC
>CAUQMN010000031.1:0-8999 GCA_963518765.1 uncultured Campylobacter sp. | reverse complement strand
GCTTCTTGCTCGGCGCGCAAAGCGTCTAGCTCGTCTTTGCTCATGTAGCATTTATAGGCTTTGCCCTCGGCTAGCAGCTTGTTTACGTACTCTTTATAAACGTCAAATCTACGCGACTGATACGTCACCTTGCCGTCGTGATCCAGCCCGCACCAGGCAAAGGCCTCTTTTATCGCTTGCGTCGCTTCTTCGGAGTTGCGTTTTAGGTCGGTATCTTCGATGCGCAGCAGAAATTTGCCGCCGTTTGCTCTAGCGTATAAGTAGTTATAAAGCGCCGTCCTAAGCCCGCCGATGTGCAAATATCCGGTCGGAGAGGGGGCAAATCTGGTTACTATTTTTGGATTTTGCATTAAATTTTACCTTTATAGCTTGCGCTTAAATTTAAAATGTTATAATGCTCAAATTATATTTACTTTAGACTTAAACAAAGGTTTTATATGTTAAAAAAGATCTCGTTCGCCGCGTTTTTACTCAGTTTTTGTCTGGCTAACGCTAGTCAGATATCAAACGGCATCGCCGTCGTTATCGAAAACGAACCCATCACGATAAACGAACTACGCAAAGCCGCCGCACAGCTAAAAACGGATGAGACGACCGCTCTAAATTTACTGATCCGCGATAGGCTAGAAACCGCGCAGATCAAAAACCTAAAAATCGAAGCCGGCGACTACGAGGTAAATCAAAGGCTAGAAAAAATAGCAAACGACAGCGGTATGAACGTAGCAGGCCTTCGCTCCGCCGTAACGTCAAAGGGCGGCGACTACGCGCAGTTTAAGGACGACGTCGCAAAAAGCATAAAGCAAGAAAAGCTATATCAAAGCATATTTTCCGAGGCTAAAATCAACATTTCAGAAAACGCAGCAAGAGCGTATTTTGAGCAAAATCCTAGTGCATTTGCCCGTTTTAGCGATATTAGCGTGACTAGGTACGTAGCCCCGTCGGCTGATTTTTTGGAGGTTGCTAGAAAAAGCTCCCCGATGAACACCAACCACAGCGTGCATATGGACGTGCTAGATCTAAAAAGCGAGCAAATACCGCCGCAGCTAAGGGAGATATTTCAGCAGACCGCAGACGGCACTTTCACGCAGATTTTTCAGACTCCGGAGGGCTTTGAGATGTTTTACGTAGCGGCTAAAAAAGGGCAGGTCGTACCGTCTTTTGAGGAGGTAAAAAACGAGGCTATGAACGCGGTTTACAGACTAGAACAAGAGCGCGTCATCGGCGAATATTTCAACAAACTCCTCGCAAAAGCTAACGTCAAACATCTGCGCTAAACTCAAATTTAAGCCGATTGATTCGGCTTAAATTTATTTTCGGCCGAGTTTGATCTATTTTTATTTAATTTAGCCGCTTACTCGCCCAAACCCGCACCTTCACGGCGTAAATTTCGCTAAAATTCGCTCCAAAAGTAAAATTCTAAAAAGGCAAAATTTGAACATAGACGAAGCTATAGTTGCCACCGCAAAAAAGCAAAAAGAGTGTCGGGGAATCATCATTAAAAATGTAGTTTTTGGCTTTTTATTTATTTATGTCGTGCCATTTGTCATAGCTTTTATCTTGGAAACAATTTTTGAAAGCGACTCGGCGATACTTATTGTGCTTATCGTTTATATTCCGGTGGATTTTGTGATTTGGACTATATGCTGCGAAAAAGTAATGACTGCATGGTACGAATACCCAACGTTCTATAAAAACGTTTTCGTCCGTACCGCTATCCGCGAGGTAGATCCAAATTTTAGCTACGATCCGTTTGCCGGCATCAGCCGTAAAGAATTTCGCAAAATCGGCATCTATTCGCCTGACGAGTTTCGCGCCGAAGACCTAATTAGCGGAACGTATAATGGCGTCAAATTTAGCCTCAGCGAAGCGATCGATATCCCAAACGACGCGAAGCTAAATTTAGGCGACTCGGCGGCGCTAAATTTGCTATCCGCGATAGTTTTTGCCTGGGAGACGATGAAAGATATGCAGGCCTTTAGCGGCTCGGTTTTAGTCTGCGAGTTTTACAAGAAATTTAGCGGTCAAACGATAGTGGCAGGCCGCACTCTAAACACTAAATTTTTAGGCGAAAAAGAGCGGATGGACGATACTCTTTTTAACGATGAATTTAGGGTTTTTACGGACGACAAGGTTGAAGCAAGATATCTTTTGACGCCCGCGTTTATGGCGCGCTTGCGCGAGCTAAAAGAAAAATTTGCGGGAGAGATGGGCGTGAGCGCGGCGTTTATGGACGATAAATTTTATCTATTTTTAAACGGAGCGAAAAATAGATTTGAAACTACGCCGTTTTCGCTACCGCCTAGCCTTTATGACGCAAAGCAGATAAAAAAGGAAATTTCAGAGCTTTTATCTATCATAGACGAGTTAAATTTAAACCTTGATATTTTTAAGCTAGGATAAAATCGCGGCTTTTAACTTAGTCGCCGCATAAATTTAGACTATAAGCGGCGTTTTGGCCGCAAATCGCCTGTTTTACCTAAACCGTCGCGCCGATTTTTACCGAATTTATTTTAGGCGCGGCTGGGCGAAAACTAGGCAAAATCATACGGATTTTTTGCGGCGCCGTTTTGTCACGGATAAAGTAATGCCGATAACCGAATTTGCGTTTTTAGGATTTGGCGGATTTGCGGGTAAATTTAAAACCCAAAATCGCTTTAAAGATTACGCGTCAAATCCGCCCGCTAAAACGATTTTAGAAGGCGCGAGATAAATTCAATCATCTCGCGGCAGAGGCGCCCGGCAAACTCTAAATTTGGCTTAAATTAAATTCGGCTTTATTTTAAGTCGCTGGTTTTTATCGGGGTAAATTTGATTTTGCCTGGCATCGCCGCGGTAAGCGCCGTAAGTTTATAATTAAAACGTAACTACAAATTTATCCTAAGTTAGCGTAACGGCGACTTATCCGTCCGCCCCCAAAACGTCTCGGTCGGTTTTTAAATAAAGTAAATTTGAGCCGGGTTTACCTAGCCCGCAGCCTTTTGGCCGCTAGGCAAGGTAAAAATACGTATCCGTCCGGCCCGTAAATTTAATGGCGGGAGAGGTAGTTGGTATCGTAGTTGTTTTCGATGAAATCGCGATTTTCCATCATCGCTATATGAAAGTCTCGCGTGGTTTTGATGCCGCTTATGACGAGCTGTTCTAGCGCGACCTTCATCTTGCGTATCGCGCGGTTGCGGTCGGTATCCCAGACGATGAGCTTGCCGATCATACTGTCGTAGTACGGCGGGATCGAGTAGTCCTGATAGATGTGGCTGTCCATGCGCACGTTTCGGCCGCCCGGGCAGACGTATTTGGTTATCTTGCCGGGACTTGGCGTAAACGTATTTGGATCCTCGGCCGTGATACGGCACTCGATGGCGTGGCCTTTTAGCGTGATGCTCTCTTGCTGCGGTAGCGCCTCGCCCTGGGCTACTTTTATCATTAGCTCGATGATGTCTAGGCCGCTCACCATCTCGCTCACGCAGTGCTCGACTTGCAGGCGCGTGTTCATCTCGATGAAGTAAAAATCCAAATTTTTATCGACCAAAAACTCAAACGTTCCCGCACCCTCGTAGCCGATAGCTTTTGCCGCTTTTATCGCCGTTTCGTGTAGCCTCTCTCGCGTCGCTTCGTCCAGTAGTATCGCGGGGCTTTCTTCGATCAGCTTTTGGTGGCGGCGCTGCATAGAGCAGTCGCGCTCGCCGATATGCAGGACGTTGCCGTGGCTGTCGCCGATGATCTGAACCTCGATGTGGCGCGGGTTTAGGATGTATTTTTCCATATACATCGTTCCGTCGCCAAACGCGCTCATCGCCTCGCTCTCGGCCGACCAAAACGCCTTTTCGATATCCTCCTCGCGCTCGACCACGCGCATGCCGCGTCCGCCGCCGCCGGCTGCTGCTTTTAGGATGACCGGATAGCCGATTTTTTTAGCTAGCTCTTTGGCGGCTTTGGTGTCGGCTACCGCGCCGTCAGAGCCGGGGATCACGGGAACGCCCGCGCGCTGCATAACTTGCTTTGCTTTGCTTTTATCGCTCATCAGCGCCATCGCGGCTACGCTAGGTCCGATAAATTTTAACTTGTGATGCGAGCAAATTTCGACGAAATTTTGATTTTCGCTTAAAAATCCGTAGCCCGGAAATATCGCGTCGGCTTCACTGATTTCGGCCGCGCTAATGATTGCGGGGATATTTAGGTAGCTGTCGCTTGAGCGCTCCTTGCCGATGCAAATCGCCACGTCGGCGTATTTGACGTAGAGCGCGTCTTTATCGGCCGTGGAGTAGACCACGACTGCTTCTTTGCCCATTTCCTTTATCGTTCGCAAGGCTCGCAGCGCGATTTCGCCGCGATTTGCGATTAAAATTCTTTTTATTTCCATCAAATTTTCTCCACGCCAAATAGCGGCAAGCCAAACTCGACCGGCTGACCGTCGGAAACGAGCAGCTCGCTGATCTGACAGTCAAATTCGGCCTCGATCTCGTTCATTATCTTCATAGCTTCTATGATGCCTACGACGTCGCCTTTTCTCACGCGTTGGCCTACTTTGACAAATGGCGCCGCGCCGGGGCTCGGAGCAGTGTAGAAAGTACCTACCATAGGCGATTTTATGCTGTATTTTGGAGAATTAGCAGGAGCTTTGACCTCTGAGTTTACCACCACGTTTACCGGAGTCGGAGTCGGGGCGGGAGCCTGGATGACTGGCTTTGGCAACTCGCAGCAGTCGGCGAATTTTTCAAGCTCGACCTCAAAATCCCCGCTTTTTATCTTTATGCGGTTCATATCCATGTCGTTAAAAAACTCGATCAGCTCTTTTATGTCTTCTTTTTTCATAGAAATTTCTCCTAAATTTTTTTGTAGATTTTAAAAATTCTAATTGTAGCAAAAAATTGATAAATTTAGGCATTTTTAGGTTTTTGGGCGGCCTTGATGCGCTTAAATCGCCAAAGCTAGTTTGATTTTGGTTAAATTTAACAAAACGCCTAAGCTAAATTTAGCTTGCCTAAATTTACCGCCTCGCGCGTTTATAACGACGGGCGCGGCTTTCGCAGCGTTTTATGCGCACGACGTTTTTTGCGTATTTGCCTGCGATAAATTCTTCGGCGTTTACACGGCAAATGAAGTTTTGCAAACTAAGCGTAAATTTAATCGTCGCTTTGGGCTGCGCATAAATTTATCGCCGTAGCTTAGCCTAGCCCCAAACCAGCCCCTCATAAGGCGCATCTTCGCAGATACATTTCTTGATCTGATTTGCCTCGCGGCGGATCACCTGCCGCCATGTGAGATTTTGCCCGCCCAGCGAAACCGTTTCGCCAAGCCTCGCGATCATTTTTAGCTCGATCTTTTGCACGGCGTCGTTGCTAAATTTTATCCGCCCGGCGTCGGTTTGAAAGTCCTTTGCCGTGATCTCCTTTTTATTTAGCATGCTAAAAATAAGCGTATCGCCCAAAATCGGCTTAAAAATCTCCGCAAGATCTAGGTGCAGGCTCAGCGCGCGGTAGTTTGGCTCGTGCAAAAAGCCGATACGCGGATCAAGCTCGGTTTTGTAAATTTCGCTAAGGCAGACGTTATAAATGCGCGTATTTACGTAGCTTATGAAGCTGTTGATTTTATCGGCGGGCGGGCGCTTGGAGCGGACGGTAAATTTAAAGCTTTTTTGATCCGCGATTATCTCATTCCACTTTTCGTAGTAGAGCTTTTGAAACGCCCCTTCTACCGCCATTATCGCAGGCACGTCCGCGGCGGCGTTTAGCGCCTCTATATGGGGCGAGACGTCAAATTTTACGCCGTGTCTTTTACAGTTTGCCGCGTCGTTTAGGATGTGCGCGCGAGTGATCTCGCGGGCGATGTAGGCGCGCTTAATGGGATCGTCAAAGGCGCGAACCTGATTTAGTAGCACAAAGCCGCTTTTATTGACCGAGTTTGAGGTGTTTGGATAAAAGTTGCCGCGAAAGCTCTGATATGAGCTAAAAACGTGCAAAAGGACGTTGTTATCCGCCAGAAACGCCATAGTGTAGGTGTCGATCTGCACTTTTGCCAGCACGTAAATTTCATCGATCGCGTTTATCGGCAAAATTTTACTAGCGACGACCGCGCCCGTATCGTCAAATTTGTCAAAATAGATATTGTTATCTTGCCTACGAAGCCTGCCTGCACTCAAAATAAAATGCGTCCTGTCGCTTTTTTGCATCTTTTTTCCTTAAATTTAGCCGGGATTTCAAGCGCCGTCAAATTCGGCAAATTTACGCGAGCAAATTTAACTAAACAGCGCGCCGCTTTTATCCTGCCCGATTACGATACGCTTGGAGTATTTCAGCGAATTAAACGTATAAATCACGATAGAATCAAGCTGCGCAATGCACTCTTTTTGCAAAATCGCGGTTAGTTTTTTAAAATCGCTCTCGCGAATCTCGCCTTCAAAAACGGAAAACTGCACTCGCGGCAAGAACTTCTCGACCGCCTTTCTGATGCGGTTTGCGTTGTTTTTCTCTTTTTGCTCGGCGCCGGCAATGTCGTAAAATAAAATCACGTACATTTTATCTAACTCAAGCAATATCCGCTATAAGCGCAGTTTGCACAAAATTTGCCCTGCGTAAATTTCGGCGGTCGCTCCAGGTTTACGAGCGACGTTATCTTGCTTAAAATTTGCTCGATCAGAGCGAAATTTTCGCTGCTATCCTCTACCAAAATCACCTTTTTACCGCTGATCAGTTTGCCTTTTACCTCTTTTAAATTTAAGCCCGTTTTTAAAAGATAGATGTAAAAAAGTAGCTGCATCTTGCCCGCAAGCTCGTTTTTTAGGCTCTTTTTGTATTCGGTGATGAGATAATGTCCGCGCTGCTTGGAAAGTTTGTCAAATTTCAAATTTGAAAATGCAAACTCCTGCAAATCTCTCTCTTTGATGTCCGCCAGCGCCTTGCCCATCAGCACGTTTTCATCCTCTTGATCGGCGTGAATATGGTGTGCGTAAAGCCATGCCTCACGCTTGCAGGTGACGTAATAATTCACAAGCGTGCCGGTGATCTGGTCTTTGCAAAACATTAGTCAAATACCTCGTCTGCTGCCGTTAACTCAGGCAAAAATCCGTCAAATTTATTATAAAAATCGCTAGGCGCTAAAACGTATCTGCCAAAAAACTCTCTTGTGTATGGCTTTATATTTTCAAGCATATTTTTGCCAACCGCAATGGTATATAGCGCTAGCTCCTTTTCAAGCTCTTTGGTATTTGCCAAGATGATAAATTTATCTTTGCCTGAGGTCAAAAGCGCCTCTCGTTTTTCTAAAAATTCATTGAAATGACCATTATACTGCTCTATAAAAAGCGATACTTTGTAATCTTGTTTTGGCATGAAGTTGGCATTAAATTTATCAAATAGCGTTTGAAATTTTAGCTCTTTAGCAAGGCTTAGTAGATCTATGCTCGTCGTTTCGTCTTTGGTGCTCTGAAAATAGCTCTCTAAAATTTGATAAATTTCGCTCTCTTTTATGGAGCGAGCTAAAATTTCTTTTACCTTGTCTTCTTGTAGGTCTATATCGTGATATGGAAATGGTTTGCCGTCTAGATAATGAAAAACCACGACCTTTGCCGGCTTGCTAGATGCGGCGTTGCGATTTACCCTACCGGCGGCCTGGATGATGGCGCCAATGGGTGCAAATTCGCGAAATCCCACGTCAAAACTAAGATCAACTCCGGCCTCGATGAGCTGAGTGGCGACTAGGGTTATTTTCTCGCCGCCTTCAAGTTTTTCTTTTATCTCGTCTATTATTTGTACTCTGTGAAGCGGAATCTGATGCGTCGTCAAAAGATAGACGCTTCTTTTGCCGCTATTTTTTAGGGCTTCGTATAGTTTTTTGGCTTTTGAAATAGTATTTACGACGCAAAGCGCGCTCTCATCTTGATGTTTTAAAATTTCATTTACCAAATCATCAAGCCCTTTTATATCCGGCTCATAGACGATCTCATATCTATCTTTTTCGCGTTTATATAAAATAGGCTCAGAAAGTTCGGTAAAGCTCTCTAGCTCAGCTGCGATATGCGGCATAGTTGCCGACATGATTATAAAATGGATATCGTATCTTTTTGAAAATTCGTTAAAGGCGGCTGCGATGGACTTTAGCAGCACTCGCGGAATATTTTGTATCTCGTCTATTATAACGACGCTATCTCGAAGGGTTTCAAGCTTGAGATTGTCTTTATTATGGTTTGAGAAAAAAGTAAAAAATAGCTGGTTAAAAGTCGTAACTATAAAATTTTCATGCCAGACGTCGGCTAAGAATACCTTTTGCATAAACTGCTCTTGCTCATCGTCGTTTTGGCTTTTATAGCTTGTTAGGTGGTGATACTTTAAAACGTCTTGATCTGCTATGATTTTTTGATACTCGGCGTGCGTTTGATCTATGATAGACGTAAAAGGTATAGCCGTTATGATGCGCCTTTTATTGCCATCTCTAGCTATTTCTAGGGCTAAATTTAGCGCCAAAAATGTTTTGCCGATACCTGTTGGCGCCTTTATGAGAAATGTTTTTTTGTCTTTGTTGGAGTTAAAATTTTTAAATATAATCTCTCTTGCCTTATCTTTATAATCATCTTGCTTTTTGTCGGCTATTAAGCTCTTTATGCGGTCTATGTAAAGATCTATCTTTTCGGCATTTAAAGCGGCTAAATTTTGATAGCTCTCTGAAAAAATAGCTTCAAATTTATCAGCCAAAATGAGCCTTGAGTATCTTTTTTTAAAAATAAAAAAGCTCTCCAAGCCGTAATATTTTGATAGTTCATTTTCCAAGTCTAAAAAATAATCCACAAAGTCGTAGAGATCTATATCGATATCCAAATTTGCTCTTTGAGCTATCTCATCTATCTTTTTGAGCCTGTCTGTTACTTTTGCCTTTGTTGATCCTGCATTTGAGAGAAAGTAGTCTATATCCGGCAAATCAGAGTGGTGTTTTAAGATAGCAAAGAAATTTGCTAAGAAATTTATATCTTTGTCGGTTCTAGTAAAAAAGTATATAAAAGCGCTTTCTAG
>CAUQMN010000030.1:0-9045 GCA_963518765.1 uncultured Campylobacter sp. | reverse complement strand
CCCCGGCAAACGAGGAGCTCGTGCAACAGAGCGCGGACGCTTTAAAAAGCGGCGAGAGCTTGATAATATTTCCAGAAGGCACGCGCACTGCAGGCGAGATCGTCTTTCACAAAGCAGCCGCTTATATCGCGGTAAATGCGGCAAAACAGCTAGTCGCCCTCGCCATCAAAATGGATCCGCCCAGTCTCAAAAAGCACGAGCCTTGGTACAAAACCCCGAGCGTTATGATAAAATACGAGTTTAAAGAGCTTTTTAGGCTAAATTTGGACGGGTTTTGCGCGGATAGGCCAAACCCGATCAGGGCTAGAGAGCTGCACGCTTTTATCAGCGAAAATTATACGAAGGAGTTTAAACGATGAACGAACTAATAGAGGAGATAAAAGAGCTCATCATAAAGAGCTTAAATTTAGAGGATATGAAACCAAGCGATATCGACGAAAACGCGCCGCTTTTTAACGAAGGGCTCGGACTTGATAGCGTCGATGCGCTCGAGCTCGGTCTTGCGGTGCAAAAAAGCTACGGCTTAGTTTTGGACTCTAAAACCGCAAATTTACAAGAGATTTTTGACAGCGTAAAAAGCCTCGCGCAATACATCTTTGAAAACAGGAAATAACGATGAAAAAAGAAGAAATTTTTGAGATTTTAAAGTCCGCGCTAGTGCAGCTTTTTGAAATCGACGAGGCTAAAATCACGCCGCAGACGCTCATTTACGAGGATCTTCAGATAGATAGCATCGACGCGATCGATCTAATAGACCACATCAAGCGCAAAACGGGACATCGATTGATGCCTGAAGACTTTAAAAACGTAAAAACGCTCGAAGACATCGTAAACGCGGTGGCTAAAAAATTTGACGAGCAAGCTTAAAATCGCCCTAAGCGTAGTTAGCGTCCTTTATCCGTTCGCGCTATTTTTCGCGGGCGATTTTGCCTTTTGGGTCGTTTGGGCGCTGGCTGTGCTGTGGATAGCGCGCGGGGCGTCTTCAAGCGGTTTTGAGAGGAGCCTTAGCGTCCTTGCCGCCGTTTTTTTCATAGTATGTATGATTTTTAGAGGCGGATTTTTAGCGTATCTTTACCCTGTTTTGGTGAGTTTGGCGTTTTTGGCGTTTTTTGCTTTTAGCCTAAAAAACGAAGCCGTCATCACCAAAATCGCAAAACTAAAAGAGCCAAATTTGGATGAAAAAGGCGTGGTTTATACGCAAAATTTGACCAAAATTTGGTGCGCGTTTTTTGTTTTTAACGCCGCCCTCTCGCTTGCACTAGCATTGATGGAAGATAAATTTTACTGGAGCGTTTATAGCGGCGCGGTATCTTACGCGCTTATGGGGGCGCTGTTTTTCGGAGAAATTTTATTTAGAAAGAGATTTATAAAGAGCGATGAGCTTTGAAGAAAATTTAAAAAATTTTAGATTTGTGGACGACTCGCGCGACGTCTTTGATGCGTGTCTTAGATTTGCCGCGTTTTTAGAAAAAAACGGTATAAAAGAGCTGCAAATTTATCTAGAGGGCGCGTTTAAATTTTACGCCGCGTTTTTTGGCTTGCTATTAGCGGGCGCGACTCCTTACGTGCTGGCAAAGCCGGTTTATGAGCCAAATTTAACTGCCGTAAACGACGAAAATTTTTCAAATTTTCTTTCAAGCAAGCCCGCAAACGGACTCAAATTTGATCTGCAGGCTAAATTTTACCTGCAAACTTCAGGCTCAAGCGGCAAAAGCAAGATGATAGAAAAGTCGCTCGCGCAGATGATAAAAGAGAGCGAGTATCTAGCCCGCGAGCTAAATTTTAGCGCGCAAAATACCTTTTTTTCGAGCGTTTCGCACAGGCACATGTTCGGACTTACGTTTAAGGTCTTTTTGCCGCTAATTCTCGGCGCTCGCGTCATCGCAGACGAGCTAAACTACCCCGAGGCGATTTTGGGCTTAGAGCTTGCAAATCACGTATTTATCGCCAGTCCCGTACTACTAGGCGCGCTAGTCCAAAGCCCCGCCGCAAGCGCGCTAAAAGGACTAAGCGGAATCGTAAGCGCGGGTTCGCCGCTAAAAAAGGAGCTAAGAGATAAGCTAAGCAAAATCTGCGACGCGCGGATCGTCGAAATCTACGGCAGCACGGAAACGGGCATAGTGGCTAGGGACGAGGGGCGCGGGCTTAGGCTGTTTGGCGCGGTAAATGCCGGGCTAGACGGCAGAGGCGCGCTAAACGTGAGTTCGCCTTGGTGCGAGTTTTTTCAGACTAACGACGCGGCTAGCATTGGCGATGGCCGCCTTGCACTACAAGGCAGGATAGACCGCATCGTCAAGCTAAACGACAAGCGCGTGAGCCTGGAGAGTATCGAAGCAAAGCTGCTAGAAAGCGGCCTGCTCGCGGACTGCTACTGCGCGCCGCATCCCAAATTTAGGCGCATCGCCGCGCTTTTAGAGCTTAACTGCGAGGGCCTTAAAAAATTTAGAAAAATCGGCAAAAAAGGCGTTGCAGCCGAGCTAAAAGAGCTTTTGAAGCTCGAGTTTAAAAACAGCGTGCGCTACTTTAAAATCGTGGAAAAAATGCCGCGAAACCAGCAGGGTAAATTTGAAAAAAGCGAATTTGAAAACGCGCTATTTGCTAGTCCTAAGCCCGTCTGGAGCGGCGGGCGCGTAAATGAGGCGGGCGAAATTTGCGGCGGTCAAATTTATAAAAGCGGCCAAAATTTAGCGAGCGGCTTAAACTGCGGCTGCGCTAAATTTGAGGGGGGCGGCGAGCGGCTAGAAAACTCAGCGCAAAAATACGAATTTAGCGCTATCATGCACGCCGGGCTTGAGATTTTCGAGAGCCATTTTCCAAATTTACCGCTGCTGCCGGGATTTATGCAGCTTGACTACGTCTTTGAGCTAGCTTGCGGCGTCGGTATCGACGTTAGCGGCGCTAGCGCTGTGGAAAATCTAAAATTTATGAAGTTTGTAAGACCGGGCGATATGCTCCTAGTTTGTTTTGAAAAACGCGGCGGCAAGCTTTACTTTGAGCTATTTTGCAACGGCGAAAAGTGCTCGGTCGGCAGGGCGTCGCTTTGAATAAATTTGCGTTTTTAGTGCCCTTTTACAATCATCCGCAAAATATCAAAGCTCTGATCGCCGCGCTAAAAACATACGAACTGCCCGTTATCGTCGTGGACGACGGCTCTAACGAGGCGAGCAAGCTAATCTTAGCGGAGCTTGAGCGCGCGGAGGGCATCTTGCTGCTCACGCGCGCGCAAAACGGCGGTAAGGGCATCGCGATGAAGGACGGGTTTAAATTTGCTCTAGAGCGCGGTTTTAGCCATGTTTTGCAAATCGACGCCGATTTTCAGCACGACGCTGCGCTCATCGGCGAGTTTTTGAGGCAGAGCGAGGCACACCCGCAAAGTATCGTCTGCGCAAATCCTATCTACGGCGAGGATGCGCCAAAATCACGCGTTTACGGCAGGAAGATCACGAATTTTTGGGTCGCGATAAATACGCTAAGTCTTGGCGTCAAAGACGCTATGTGCGGCTTTCGCGTTTATCCTTTAGAGCAGCTTAAAAAAGCGGCGGCAAAAAGCAAAACAAATAGGATGGAATTTGACATCGAGATCCTCGTAAATGCCGTTAGGCAAGGCATTAACGTGCGCTGGATCGATACGTACGTACGCTATGAAGAGGGCGGCGTTTCGCACTTTAAGATGCTGCGCGATAACGCGCTAATCAGCCTTATGCACACAAAATGCTTCTTTTCTCTGCCTAAATTCGCGCTGGGTAAAATTTGGCGAGCGTGCGGGTTAAATTTGGGCGAAAAAAATGCGGCAAACGCTCAAATTTCCGTAGAGGCTCAAGAAAGCGCCAAGCAAAATCTCTGGTGGAAAAAGCAGGAAAGAGGAGGAGTATTTTTTCTAAGGCTTAGCCTATTTTTGTCGCAAATTTTGCCCGAGTTTGCGCTAAAGCTTATCGTTAAAATCGTGGTTTGGTTTTATTATATTTTTTCAAAAAACGAGCGCGAAAATATCGCCGAGTTTAGACGAAATTTAAGCGAATTTGCGGGCGCGCAGACGCTAAAAAAAACGAGCGTTTTTAGCCATTTTGAAGCGTTTGGCGGCGCTATTTGCGATAAATTTAGAGTCTGGAAAGGCAAGATCAAGGATGACGAGCTAGAGATCATAGACCTAGAGCGCATAAAAAGCGAACTAATCGGCGCGCAAAAGGGGCAAATTTTGCTCACGGCGCACCTTGGAAACGTCGAAATTTGCAAGGCTCTGGGTGCGCGGGTCGATGGCTTTAGGATGGTGATTTTGACCTATGACGAGAACTCGCGTAAATTTAACGAAGTGCTGCGCGAAATCAGTAAAAACGGCGGCAGCGTGCGTATGATGGCGGTAAATAAGCTAGACGTAGCCGCGATGCTGGAGTTAAAAAATATCGTCGATAGCGGCGAGCACATCGGCATAATGGGCGACAGGACGCCTCTTGGCGGCGATAAGGCCGCGCGAGTGAAATTTTTAGGCAAGGAGGCGAGCTTTAACTATGGTCCATACCTCATCGCGGGGATTTTGGGCGTAAAGATAAGCTCGCTGTGGTGCCAAAAGATCGGCGGTAAATTTAGGATCGAGCTCGTGCCGCTAGCAAGCGCCGTAAAGCTGGGGCGAGATAAAGCCGCCGCAGCGCGCCAGTATCTGCAAATTTACGTCCGCGAGCTGGAAAATCGCTGCAGGCAAACGCCTACGCAGTGGTTTAATTTTTTTGATTTTTGGAGATGAGATGATATCAAAATCAGTTGCGCTAAAGGCGCAGTTTTACGACGTAGACAGTATGAACGTCGTGTGGCACGGCAACTACGTGAAGTATTTCGAGACGGCTAGATGCGCGCTGCTAGAGGAGATAGGCTACGACTACGAGGCGATGAGAGCGGACGGCTACGCCTATCCGATCGTAAAAATCGAAGCAAAATATATTAAGCCTGTGTTTTTCGGCGATGAGATCGAGGTGGAAGCGACTCTAAAGGAGTGCGAGTGCTTTCTAAAGATCGGCTACATCGTAAAAAGCGCCAAAACAGGCGAGACGCTGTGCACGGGCGCGAGCTCGCAAGCGGCTGTTGATATGCGCGCGATGCAGACGTGCTTTGAGATCCCGCAAGAGTTACAAAATGCAATAAAAAGGTATATAAATGAAAAAAATAGCGATAATTTTTAGTTTGGCTGCGAGCCTAATGGGGCTTGATTTTAACGAGATAAAATCTCAAATCAAAACGCAAAATATCAGCGGCGAGTTTGCTCAGACGAAGTTTTTGAGCGGATTTAACGTGGAGTTTAAAAGCTACGGCAAATTTGAACTCAGTCAAAGCGAACTGCTCTACGACACGCTAAGCCCGATCGCGGTGAGCATCGTCATAAACGAGCGCGGGATCTTTCAAAAAAGCGGCAACCAGCTCATAAAAATAGATCAAAATTTTGATAAAAAGCTCTTTTTATCTATCATAAAACTCGATAAAGACGAGCTTGAGAAGGAATTTATCTTTAAAATTTCAGGCGATAAAAACAGCTGGAAGATCGAGCTGACGCCCAAAAATCTGCTGCTAAAGCAAATCTTTACGCGCATCTTGGTAGGAGGCGATAAATTCGTTCGCAAGATCGTGCTAAACGAGGTTAGCGGCGATAAAACGGTAAATGATTTTTACAACGTAAAATGAAAAAATCCGCGCGTTTTTTTATCTTTTTAGCGGCGTTTTTAGCCGCGCTCGCCGTTTGTTTTACAAGCGCGAAAAAGATAAACGCGGATATTTTTTCTCTCGTAAATTTTGAAAACTCTACCGAGCAAACCGCGCTAAAATCAATGCTTGATAGCGCTTCAAACGAGTTTTTGCTGGCTTCAAATTCGCCCGAGTTTTTAGAAAAAAGCGAAATTTTAGCCGAGCAAAGCGGAGTTTTTGAGGAGTACCGCGCAAAGCAGGACGTAAATTTAACCTCGTATCTAACTCAGCTAAACGTCCTAAAAATCGCTCTTTTAAACGAGCAAACCTATGAGCTTTTGGTAAAAGACAAAAACGAGTTTTTTAAACAAAGCGCGCAAAATTTATTTAATCAATTCGCCTTTAAGCCGCTTAACGCGAAGGATGATTTTTTTGCTCTAAGCTCGCACATGAGCCTAGACGGTTCCAAAATCAGTCTAAATTTGTCAAATTTGATGCTAGAAGCCGCACACGAGGGCGGGAAATTTTACCTCGTAAAAGCGCGCCTTAAGCCCGGCTACGAGCCGCGAAATTTGATCAAATTTTATGAAAGCGTACGCGAGATGGCGGCTGGGGACGCGGTGCAGGCTTACGCTAGCTGCGGCGCGCTATACGGAGCCTACGGTAAGGCTGGCGGCGACAAAGAAAGTGCCGTTATGAGCGCGGTTTCGCTTAGCCTTTGCGCGATTTTTTTGCTGCTCGCGTTTAAAAATTTGCGCATTTTTTGCGTCGTTTTCGTCGCGATTTTCGGCTTTGCGTGCGGGCTTGCGGCTTCGCTTTTGATCTACGAGAGCCTTAGCGTCATGGTCGTGGTTATCGGCACGAGCCTGGTCGGGCTGATGTTTGACTTTGCGCTGCACTGGCTGGGTAAAAATCAAAACGCGCCGGTGGCGGCTGCAAGCGTGCGTTTGATGCTTAAAATTTTCTTGCTCGGGCTTTGCATCACGATGAGCGGATACGGCGTTTTTGCCTTTTCGTCGCTTGAGCTGCTGCGCCAAACCGCGGTATTTTCGTTATTTACGCTGCTTGGGGCGTTTATATTTACCTATTTTTGCTTGCCTTTTATATTTGAGGGCGCGACGTTTTCGCAAAGTGCCGCGTTTTTGAGATTTTTTGATAAATTTGCGGGACTTTGCGAGCGTGCGGCGGGAGCGATAAATTTAAAAATTTTACTCGCCGCGTTTGTGCTTTGCGCGCTAATTTTGGCGCTAAATTTTAAAAGCTTAAGCGCGCCCGAGCAGATCAAAGACTACGCAAACTCGCCCGCGCAGCTGCTGGAGCAGTCTAAAAAGATCAGCGAGATAACGGGCGCCGCGCCGCAAAACTCCGTCATCGTGCTAAAGGGCGGTGGCGATCTAGTCGGCGATGAAAAGCGGCTGATGCGCGAGCTAAAGCAGGCAAATCTAGTGAGAGACTACGCTTCTGTTTCTAAATTTATCCTAAGTCTGGCCGAGCAAGAAACCGTAAAAAAAATCTTTAAAGAGGCCGCGCGGGACGAGGAAGTCTTTAAAATTTACGCTCAGTTTGGCTTGCCCCGCGAGCTAGTAAAATCCGAGCTTGAAAAGATCACAAACGCCAAAACTATCGGCGCTAGCGAGATTTTAGAATTTGACGCGGCAAAAAATTTGACGCGATTTTTGCCTGACGCGAGCACGAGCGCGGTATACGCCGAGGGGCTTGAAAGCGGCGCAAAAACGGATGAAATTTTAAAATCAAACGGCGCATTTAGCGTGGATTTCGTCGGCGCGCTAAATCAAAATTTGACCGAGGCGAAGGCCTGGGCTGCGGTGCTAAAGGGCGGGGCGTTTTTGGTGGCGTTTGCGCTTTTGTGGGCGTTTTTCGGGGCGGCGCGCTCGCTTTTGGTTATGAGCGTCATCGCGCTTGGCGTACTAGCCGTGCTTTGCGGCTTTGCGGCGCTTGGCGTTCACGTAAATATTTTTGCGATTTTCGGGCTTATCTTGGCAAGCGCGGTCGGGATCGATTATCTCATCTTTGCGTTAAACGAGGATCTGTCGCGGCGGGAGCGCGTATTTGGGATATTTGCCGCGTTTATCACGAGCTTTATCTCGTTTTTTGCACTTAGTTTTAGCCAGACGCCGGCAGTTAGCGTTTTTGGGCTAGCCGTTAGCCTTTGCGTCGCTTTTTACGGGCTTGCCGCCTGCATGCTTGCGATGAAAAATTTGGCTTAAATTTAGCAAAAAGAGGTATAATCGCGAGCTTACGCAGCGCGAAATTTGAACCAAACGGGTGCGCTAAATTTAATAATACGGAAAGAAAATGCTAAAAATAAACGGCAAAGATGAGGGCGAATTTATCGGCAAAACCGTAGCGCAGCTGCTCGCCGCAAAGGGGCTAAAGCCTGAACGCATCGCAGTCGAGCTAAACGGCGAAATCTTGCCTAAGGATAAATTTGATATGGTGCTACGAGACGGCGACTCGGCCGAGATAGTGCATTTTGTAGGCGGAGGCTGAGATGAAATTTGACGAAAAAAACGATATTTTAGAGCTTGGCGGGCATAAATTTAGCTCGCGCTTTATCCTGGGATCGGGTAAATTTTCATTGCCTCTTTTGGAGGCTGCGGTACACGAGGCGGGCGCGCAGATCGTCACGCTAGCGCTTCGGCGCGTGAACGAGGGCGGGATAGAAAATATCCTGGATTTTATCCCAAAGGGCGTGACGCTACTGCCAAACACCTCAGGCGCTAGAAACGCCGAGGAGTGCGTGCGTATCGCAAAGCTAGCGCGCGAGGCCGGCTGCGGCGATCTTGTCAAGGTTGAGGTCATCAGAGACAGCAAATATCTGCTGCCCGATAACTACGAGACGATAAAAGCGACCGAAAAGCTCGCAAACATGGGCTTTGTCGTGATGCCATATATGTATCCCGATCTAAACGTCGCGCGCGATCTGGCGTCTGCGGGGGCTGCGTGCGTGATGCCGCTTGGCGCTCCGATCGGGACGAACAAAGGCCTTTGTACGCGCGAATTTATCAAAATTTTGCTCGCCGAGATAGACCTGCCCGTGATCGTGGATGCGGGTATCGGTAGCCCCGCGCAGGCGTGCGAAGCGATGCAGATGGGCTGCGCGGCCGTGATGGCAAATACTGCTATCGCTACCGCCGGCGACGTAAAAACGATGGCGCGAGCCTTTGCGTTAGCGATAAGGGCAGGCAGGCTGGCGTATCTATCCGGGCTTGGAAATGTGAGCGAAAGCGCGCGGGCGTCGAGTCCGCTGACGGGATTTTTGGAGTAAATTTGGCTTCAAATTTGACGGTATGAAAAACGGCGTCAAATTTGAGGCGGGCGATGATTAAATTTGCCTCGTTAAATTCTGCGAATTTT
>CAUQMN010000029.1:0-9061 GCA_963518765.1 uncultured Campylobacter sp. | reverse complement strand
CGCTTAAATTTGGGCAAATTTTGTATAACCGCGCTTCGTCCCGCGCGTCCGACGATGTCGCCCACAAAGCCCACTCTAGTTAAATTTGCCATCAAATTTTATCTTTATAGCTTAGATAAAACTGCCTTGCCGTGCGTCCCGAGCGGCTCGCGCGTAGCTGAGCGTATTGCTTTGCTAGCTCGTGAAGCATCGCTCTGTCGCCTACGAAATCTTTAAAATAAAAATCAACTATCTTTAGATAGTCTGCAAAACTGCCCTGATAAAAGCTAAGCCAAAGCCCGAATCTATCGCTAAGCGCGATCTTTTCCTCGACCGCGTCGCTATAGTGCAGCTCCGTCTCGCCGACCCTTACGCCCTCGTTGTCGCTTTTTAGCTCGCTGATGAGATGTCGGCGGTTTGACGTGGCGTAGACCAGCACGTTTTTAGGCGCTTTTTCGATCGAGCCTTCAAGCACGGGTTTTAAAAATTTATAGCTCCTATCGCCCGTCTCAAAGCTAAGATCGTCGCAAAAAATGATAAATTTAAAGCTACTATCCCTGATCTCGTAAATGATCTCGGGTATCATCTCTAGCTCGTCGTTTTTTAGCTCGATTAGCCGCAAGCCCTCCGGGTAAAATTTAGTAAAAACAGCCTTAACCAGGCTACTTTTACCGCAGCCTCGCGCGCCCCAAAGTATCGCATGGTTTGCGCCTTTGCCCTCTAAAAAATTTCGCGTATTTTCTACAAGCTCTTCTTTTTGCTTTTCGATCCCCACAAGCCCCTCAAGCTGCGTAAAATCAACGTCCGTTACGCCCTTTAAAGCGCCGAATTTGCGCCGATAAATCGCTGCGGCAGTCGTGTTCCAGTCTATCATTTTTCCGCCCGTCCTTTATTTAGTTTTCTAAGATAGATCAAGATCTCCTCTATCACGTCGTCATCGTCTTTGCTCTTTGATCTTAGTCTCGTTTGTTCGCCGTTTTGCGCGGTTAGCACGATGTTTTGCTCGGCGTTTGAGATGGCTTTAAAGCCAGCTTTTATAGCTAAAATTTTAATTATAATGAGGCTTAAAAACTGCTTGGTGTAGATGTCGGGCTTGCCGAATCTATCCTCGATCTCGCCCTCTATCTCATAAACCTCGGCTACCTCTTTGCACTTGCTAAGCCGTCTATATAGCTCCAAGCGCAGTCTGTCCTCGCCGATAAACTCCGAGTTTAAAAATGCGTTTATGCTAAGTTTCAGGTCGATTTTCGCACTCTCAAAGCTCTCTTTATTTAGCAGTTTATTTATCTCTTCTTCAAGCATCTTGATGTAGAGCGAGTAGCCGATAGCCTCGATATGGCCGCTTTGGGCTTCGCCGACGAGGTTGCCGCCGCCTCTGATTTCTAGATCGTGATAGGCTAGCACGCTGCCAGAGCCCAAAAACGAATTACTCTCAAGCGCGACAAGGCGTTTTAGCGCGTCCGCGCTTAGGGCGTTTTTGTCTTCGACCAGGAAGTAGCAATACGCCTGCTTGTCGCTCCTGCCGACGCGCCCGCGTAGCTGATGTAAGTCTGCGATGCCGAATTTATTCGCGCCCTCGATGATGATGGTGTTTACGTTTGGTAGATGGATACCGCTTTCTACGATGCTGGTGCTTAGCAGCACGTCGTATTCGCCGTTTTCAAACTTCATCATCTCCTCTTCGGTCTTTTTGGCGTCGATCTTGGAGTGCAGCGTGAGGATGCGTAAATTTGGCATGATGTCCAAAATTTGCTTTTTTGCCTGAGGCATCGTGGCGATATGGTTGTGGATATAAAAAATTTGCCCGCCGCGGCGCAGTTCGCGCATGATGGCCTCTTTTACCGCCTTTTCGTCCCACTCGCGCACGCTGGTTCGCACGTCTAGGCGCGAGCTTGGCGGAGTTTGCAATACGGAGTAGCCCTTGACGCTTGAAAGCGCCATATTTAGGCTGCGCGGTATCGGAGTCGCGCTCATAGATAGCACGTGCGAGGCGCTTGAAATCTCTTTTAGCTTTTCTTTTTGTTTGACGCCGAATTTATGCTCCTCATCGATGATGATGAGGCCTAAATTTGAGGGTTTAACCGATAAAAGCGAGTGCGTACCCACGCAAACGCAAGGCTGCCCCGCCTCCAGTGCCTTAACTGCCGCCGCTTTTTCCTTTGCGCTCGTGAAGCGGTCAAGCTTAAAGACGCTAACGTCAAATTTACCCAACCGCTCTTTCAGGCTTTTAAAATGCTGCGAGCTAAGAAGCGTCGTCGGCACGAAAAACAGTGCCTGAAAGCCTGATTTTACGCACTTAAATATCGCATTCATCGCAACCTCTGTCTTGCCAAATCCCACGTCGCCGCTGAGCAACCTATCCATCACCTTGCCGCTTTTTAGGTCGTTTGCGATGTCGCTTGATGCGCGCTCCTGATCTCTCGTGTAGGCAAAGCCCGCGTTTTGCAAGAAAATTAGATACTCCGCATCGTCTTTTTCGATGATTTCGCCGCGGATTAGCTCGCGCTGGGCGGCTAGTGAAATAATCTTTGACGCGATGACGAAAAGCTTGGCTCTAACTTTTTCTTTTATCTTGGCGAAATTTGCCTTGCCTAGGCGGTCTAAAACCGCGATACTACCGCTACCCGCGACGTAGCGATCGATCAAATTTAGATGCTCCACGGGCAGCAGTAGCTTATCCTCGTTTTGATAAACGATCACGACGAACTCGCGCGTCCTGCCGAGCACGGTTAGCTTTTCAAGCCCCGTAAATTTGCCGATGCCGTACTCCTCGTGCACGACGTAGTCGCCAGCCTTTAGCTCGTCTATCGCTAGACTCGGTTTTTTGGCGCGCTTTTTCTTTTCAAATTTATTTAGTGAGACGATGATTTCGCTTGGTGAGACTAAATTTAACGCGGCCTGGGTTTGCACGAACTCTACGTTTTTGTATTCGCTCAAATTTAATGCGTTAAAAAGCCCCTCGTTACGCGCTAAGACTTTGATTTTTTTATTTTTATTTAGCTCGAAAAAATCGGCGTTTAAAGTTACGCTTAAGTCTTTATAAACTTTAGCCGCGGGCAAGACGGGCAAATTTGCCACCTCGCCTAGACCCCGCTCAAAGCCGTCAAATTTTTTCGTTAAAACCGTTTTAAATTCGCGCGTATAGTCGATAAAGCCGTCTATCGCCCAAAATCCAAGCGTCTTTAGATCGCTGATTAGCGCGTCGGTCTCGATCTCTTTTATTTTTTCGGATGTTCTTTCAAATTCGGCCTCGCCCAGAGCCGCGATAAAAGGCGAAATCTCAACACTTTTTAGCTCGGTTTTGTTTGAAATTTGTGTCTGCGTGCTGTAGTGCCTGATACTCTCTATCTCGTCGTCAAAAAGCAAAATGCGGTTTGGCTCCTGCGCGCCGACGCAAAAAATATCTATAATCTCGCCGCGAACACAAAACTCGCCCTCGCTCTCCACGATACCCACCGCCTCGTAGCCAAAGCGCAGTAGCTTTTGGGTTAGCTCTTTTGGATCGATTTTATCGCCGAAATTTAGAGTAAGTTTTTGTAGGTGTTTTTTGCCCGGAAGTTTGTTTAAGACCGTGCAAACAGGGCTGATAAGGAGCTTTTTGCCCTCAAATTCGTAAAATTTGGCTAGCTCGGATGATAGCTCGAAAAGCTCGGCGCTAAAGCTGCGCAGATCATCGCCCTCGCGCGCTCTAAAATCAGGCAATCTAAATGCCCTAAGCCCGGCAAATTCCGCCGCGCTAAGAGCCGCGATGGCCTCCTTATCGTCCTCGCAGACGAGTAGCTGCGCATCGCCTCCGTTTAAAAAATACTCAAAAACCTCACTTTGCACCGCGGTACCTTTTTAAGAAGGCTTCCACGAGATAAAACGACCCGAACGCCAGATACTCCTCGTCCGCGCGTATGTCCGTAAAGTCCTCAAACTCCATATCAAGCAGACGCAAAGTATCTTTCACCTGCGCCGTCGCAAGCTCGCGGCCCGGCGTCTCGTACTCGATGATGTAGGTTTTTTTAGCGATCGGCTTAATCGCCTTTAGGACGGCTTTTATGTCCTTGTCGGCAAAGGCGTTAAAGATCAAATTTAGCTTTTTGCCCGCAAATTTTTTAGCTAGAGCCTGCGCCGCCATCTCGTTATGCCCGACGTCGATAGTGACGTTTGGCGCGATCTTTTCGCAACGTCCGCCAAGATCCAGCGCGCCTAAATTTGCTAAATCTAAGCTAAATCCAAGCTCCTTAAACGCAGAAGAGCTAAGGGTTAAATTTGAACGCAAAAACTCGGGCAAACCGAATTCCTGCGCATAAATTTTAATCTCGTTTTTATCCTCGCTGCTCAAATTTTGGGAAGCGAATTTCAGCGTCGCGCCTTTTTTGGCAGCGATCCCTCTAGCGATATCGGCGCAAAGCTCGCTCATATCATCATTCATCAAAGCAACGTCCGCCATCGCGTTAAATTTAGTCGTCGCGATCTGCTCTAGCTTGTCGCCAAGTAGTGCCGTGTGGTCAAAACCGATCGGAGTAAAGAGGCTAAGGCGCTTGTCAAATACGTTCGTAGCGTCAAATTCTCCTCCAACGCCAGCCTCGCAGACGAAAAAGTCGCACCCCTCAAAAAGCGCAGCGCAAAGCATCGTCGCATACTCGAAATACGAAAGCGAGCGCGCGACTTCGGGGGGCAAAATTTTAATCAGCCTCTCGTGAGCCGTCTCGAGCACATCCGCGCTAGCTACGGCGCCGTTCATCCAAAATCTCTCGCGAAACTCGAAAATATGGGGGCTCGTATAGTGTCCGACGCTATGGCCGAGAGCGAGCATCTGCGACAAAAATCGCCCGGTGCTGCCCTTGCCGTTCGTGCCGATAATATGGATGATTTTTGGTATTTTAAACGCGTCTTGTACGAATTTAAAGGTGTTTGGCATGCGCGCGCGGTTGATTTCCTTGTAAAAAAGGGGTTTGTTTTCTAAAAAATATTCTAGTTTCATGAAATTTTAGGCATCACCTGATCTCTGCCGTTTTGCTTGGCTTCATAAAGCATCTTGTCCGAAGCCTCGAGCGCCGCCGCCGAGCTTTGATACGCGCTACGTACGGCCGCGCCGCAGCTAATCGTAACGCTGATACGCTCTTCTTTATATAAAAATTTTGAGTTTTTAAGCGTAGTTCTGACTCTACCGGCAAATTCCACGCTTTGCTCTAAACTTAAGCCCGGTAGTAAAACGACAAACTCCTCGCCGCCGTACCTGCTTACGATATCCTCTTTTCGCGAGGCTTTTAACAGCGTTTTGGCTACGCTAGCTATTACGGTATCGCCCGCATCGTGGCCGTACGCGTCGTTTATCTTTTTAAAATGGTCTATATCAAAAAAACATACGCAGTAGTCAAGTCCGTTTTTTAGATATTCGTTTTCAAATCTCTCTAACTCCTCGACAAACGCTTTTCTCGTCGCGGTTTTGGTTAAAAAATCCTCTCTGCTCTGCGCTTTTGCATCTTCTAGCTGGGTTTCAAGAGCGCTTATTTTTTCTTGTAGCTCTTTTATCGTTAGCTGATCGCTCATCATCTGCTCGCCTAGTTGCCTGATCTCGCCGTCAAGCATATCCGCGATACCGAGCATCTTATATCTAATTCCTTCAATTATATCTTTTATTAAATTTATTAGAACCAAATCGCTCCTTATAAACCACTTCTTATCAGAGCCGTCCTTGGAGCTGTTTATTAGCCTCAAAATTCGCCCGTCTATGCTCTCTAGCACCTTATCTAGCGCGGCTATCTTGCTTGAAATTTCGGCTTTATCCAGCTCGATGCGTTTTTTGGTTAAATTTTTTATATCGTTTCTAAATTTTAAGCTTTCAAGCAGCCTAGGCTCGTCTTTTAAATTTTTAGTTATCCTATCTATGTCGCCGATTATTTTATCGGTGATGGACGGCTCTAGCGTAGCCGTCAAAAGCGACACAAACTCCTCGCATACTCCGGCACTTCCGGCACTTCCAATCGCGCCGTCAAGCTCTGCGACCATCTCCGCTAAATCATCCGTTTTTTTTATCCCGTAGTCGTTAAGCCTTTTTAAAAAGCTGTCGTCGTAATCGGTCAAAAAATCAAACCACTTATCTTTTATCCTGTCGGCGGTTTGGGCGTCGGTGCGTCTGTTTAGCGCCTCGATACTGGCTTCTGCCAGCTTTCTTGCGCTTTTGTTATGCAGTGCGGCTACGGCTTGAAGTACTTTTTTACTCATAGCGCATAGTGCGGCTATTAGCTTTGGATACTCGACGAGACTGGGGGAATTTAACCTAGAGGCCATAAAAGCAAAAAGCTCGTCCACGCTTTTTACGTTTTTTTGTTTTAGCTGCGCCTTAAATTCATCATTTAGTCTGCCGACGTATTTTTCTAGTTTTTGACAATCAGGCACTATAACGCCGTTTTTTTTTGCCGTCTCGCAAAAAACTTCGGCGTAGTTATCCGGAGTTAGCACGAGTCCGCGCTCTTTTATGGTCTGGATAGTCTCTTTTATGACTTGATTGACGCTAGTCGCCACGCTTTAGACCTTTTACGGCAAGCGTAGCGATATACTCGTCAAAAGCCTCTTGAGAAGCCTGCTTTACGGCATTATATCTATCGCTTTCGCTGATGACGCCGTCGGCGAATCTAGTATCTCTTATCTTTTGCGACACGGTAAAGTCATGCTCGCCCGAAGTAGTCACCGATAGTATCTTGCCGTTCTTTAGCCTGGTGTCGAAATTTAACGCCAAAATCGCCTTATAAGACGTTACATAGCCGTACTCGTCAAAAAGCAAGGGCTGATAACTAAGCGTATATATCGACACTCTTATAGACGTAGGCGCATTTTTATCGTCGCTTATACGTTTTCCCAGCCTAGTTACGATGCCCTCAAGCACGCTGTCTTTTATCCAAACGCTGTTTTTAGGTTCTTCTTTACTTATAAGCACGTTTACGTAAACGCGCTCGCCCATTATGTCGTTAGTTATCTTTGAGACCGGCTTATAGCTGCATCCCGCCAAGATAAAAGCCGTTAAAAATAGTAAAAATTTAGTTTTCAAAATTTAGCCTTTTATTACGAAATTTACTAGCTTGCCGGCTACGTAAATTTGTTTGATTATTTCTTTGCCCTCGAGCCATTTTTCCGCGCTTTGTTTAGCTAAAGCTATGATCTCATCGTCGCTAGCGCTACTTGGCGCCTCAAATTCGCCTCGCCTCTTTCCGTTAACCGTGATAGCTAAATTTAAGCTATCTTGCTCAAAAACCTCGTTTAAGATTTCTATTTTCATAAAATTTGCCCTACCGAATAGCCTCTCGCTAAGCTCGTTTGCTATATGCGGCACGATAGGCTCGAGTAAATTTAAAACGATAAAAAAGGCTTCCGTCGTCACATCCTCGTTATCCTGCGCGTTTACGGCGTTTAGGGCTTCCATGCAGGCCGCGATTAGGGTATTAAAGGCAAAATTTTCTTCGTAAACATCGTTTGATTTTTTAAGCGCCTCATAAACCTTCATTCGCGCGTATTTTTCTTCTTTACTCAAATTTGCGTGCGCTATCTGCGGAATTTTCGCGCATTTTTTGACATTCGCGCTTCGTTCGTATAAGCGGTTTAAAAACCTAAACGCGCCCTCTACCGCGCTATCGTTCCACTCAAGTTCTTTTTGCGGAGGCGCGGCAAAGAGGATAAAAAGCCTCGCCGTATCGGCACCGTATTTGTTGATGATGTCATCCGGATCAACCACGTTGCCTTTACTTTTACTCATTTTTTTGCCGTCTTTTAGCACCATGCCCTGAGTTAGCAGTCGCTCAAACGGCTCATCGTCTCTTAGGTAGCCCAGGTCTCGCAAGGCCTTTTGGAAAAATCTCGCGTAAAGTAGGTGCAAGATCGCATGCTCGATACCGCCGATATACTGATCCACGTTCATCCAATAATTCACGCTTTTAGCGTCAAATGCGCGTTCCTGCCACGTTTTTTCGTCGCTCGCGTATCTAGCGAAATACCAGCTACTCTCAAAAAACGTATCCATCGTATCGGTCTCGCGGATAGCCTCGCCGCCGCATTTTGGACACTTTACGTGCTTCCAGCTCTCGTGTTTATCGAGCGGATTTCCTTCGCCCGTTATCTGTACGTCGTCAGGCAGTGTCACGGGCAAATTTTCGATCTTTTCAGGCACGACGCCGCAGCGCTTGCAGTGCACCATCGGTATCGGCGCGCCCCAGTAGCGCTGTCTGGAGATACCCCAGTCGCGGATTTTAAAATTTACGACGCGTTTGCCGATTTTATCCGCTTCAAATTTTTCTATTATTTTTAGTTTTGCCTCTTCGCTGCCAAGACCGTTTATGAGCGGCGAATTTATAGATATTCCGTACTCAGTTAGCGCCTTGCCGCCCTCAAATTCGCCCTGCATAGGCCTAACCACCCATTTTATAGGCAGGTCAAATTTACTCGCAAACTCATAGTCGCGCTCATCGTGAGCCGGCACTGCCATAACCGCTCCGCTACCGTAGTCTGCTAGGACGAAATTGGCTACCCAAACCGGTATTTTTTCTCCGGTTAGCGGATGCAAGACATTTATACCCAGATACAGTCCGTCTTTTTCGCTAGCTTGGCGTTCGCGCGGACTTTGGTTTAAAATTTTTCTGATTTTTTCCGCTTTTTGCGGCTCTAATTTGTCTGCGTTAAGCAGTCTTTTTACAATCTTGTGCTCAGGCGCCAAAGCTGCATAACTAACGCCGTAAATCGTATCCGGGCGCGTGGTAAATACCTCAAAACCGTCTATTGGCTCGTCACCCTCTAAAATCCGCTTCGACTCCTCGTCTAGCTCGAATTTAAACTCAAGCCCAAAACTCTTACCGATCCAGTTTTCCTGCATCGTGAGCACTTGAGACGGCCATTTGCCCTCTAACTTTTTTAAATCGTCTAGCAACTCCTGCGCGTAGCTAGTTATCTTTAGGTAGTAGCCCGGCAGTTCGCGCTGGACGACGGCATTTCCGCATCTCCAGCAGCATCCGTCTTCGACCTGTTCGTTTGCAAGCACCGTCTGGTCGTATTCGCACCAATTTACTACCGCACTTTTTCGGTAAACCAGCCCCTTTTCATACAT
>CAUQMN010000028.1:0-9115 GCA_963518765.1 uncultured Campylobacter sp. | reverse complement strand
CATATAAATCACCAGATAACTCGTTTCTTACGTATTCAATAACTTTGTCATTACTTAATTTACTATTTAGCTCACTATTAATATAGTCAATATCCTTACCGTCCTTTATCCATTCTATCATCCTGAATGAAATATATTTTATCTTATTTAAAGTATATCCGGCTATCCAGTAAAGATAGTAAAAACGCCTTATTAAGATCAAAAGCCTATCTATACTGGTAAAATTTTCTTTAATAGCCGTTAATACAATAGACTTCCAGTAAAAACTCCATCTCAAATACCACAAGGAATTTATGACTTTATTATCATCATTATAAATTCTTTCTTTATAAATTTCACAAAATTCTATAAAGTCTTTAATTATTTGATTTGAATCTCCATTTTTATAAGTTTTAAAAATTGTGTTCAGCTCATCAACAAGACTTTTTTTAGGATTTTGTGCCAATAGATAATATTCGTATAGTACAAATGCATCACTCATTGTCAAATCGGTATCTTTTATATTATTTTCGACATTGCGCCAATTTGCAATAAATTCATCTATTTCGCTCTTTAAGCATCCTTTGCCTATTTCTTCCCTAAATTTATCGTTTATATTTTGCAGTAAAGAGCTTTTTATTAAATCTGCAGCGCTTAGATCAAGACCTCTATCATTTAATATTTGAAAAATTTTTATTGCTGAGCTTGTATCCTTACAATCAATTCTAATTATAAACACTTTGTTAAATAAGTAATTAATAAAATCTCCAGTCTTTTCCTCTCCTAATTCTTTAAGTTTTTCTTTAAAAATAAAAGCTGTATTAATAAATTTTGCCTTTGGATTTTCATCATTTCTTAAATCTTTATTTTTTGGTTTAATTATATTGTCTAGATTCATATTAATAATTGTACTTTTAAAATCACTCATATATTGCGGATCGGTTAACATCTTTAATCTCTCGGTTTTGCCTCTAAAGCAAATAAAATTATCCAATCTATCCTTATCTATGCTTGTAATATCGTCTGAATTTAAATTAATATCCTTATACATACTTCTTGTAACACAAAACAATATCATAAGCGTAGTCATTCTTTGCTGACCATCTATAATTTCAATGTCGTTACCGTTTTTAGAAGTAATGATAGAACCCAAAAAATAATCAGCTGTTTCATTTTCATATGCTTCAAGAATATCGGCCCAAAGTTGTTCTACTTGATCATCAGTCCACTTATATGGACGTTGATAATTAGGTATCTTATAGAAACTGCCCTCATTGCCGAATAACTGTGCCAAATTTAATGTACTTGGTTCAAATGTTTCTATATTCAAGTTTTATCCTTTGTCCTTTAAATTTATTGTTTTTTTTAGCTATGCCGACGACCGCCGAGCTCTCGTAACCTGCCTCTTTTAGTCGGGATATAGCCGAATTTGCCTCGCTTTGCGGCACGGCTAGCAAAAGTCCGCCTGAAGTTTGCGCGTCGTAAAGCAAGATATCGGCCTCGCCGTGGACGAATTTACTCGCAAAATCGCGGTTTTTATAGCTGCCCTCGGGGATGATACCCATATCGGCAAACTCGCGCGCGACCGCTATCACGGGTACGTTACCCGCGTAAATTTCAAAGCTGATTTTATCGTTTAGCATTTCGCTTAGATGTCCTAAAAAGCCAAATCCCGTGACGTCGGTCGCCGCCGTTACGTTGATACCTTTTAGCGCGTCCACGGCATAAAAATTTAGCTGCCGCATCGTCTCTACCGCCTGCTTTATCTGCGCCGAATTTAGTAAATCGGCCTTGATCGCCGTGCTTAAAATGCCCGTTCCCAGCGGCTTTGTGAGTATGAGCACGTCGCCCTCACGCGCGGAGTTGTTAGACCAAAAGCGGCTTGGCGAAACGACGCCAGTGACGCTAAGTCCGTAATACATCTGCTGCGTCTCTATCGTGTGTCCGCCTACGATCACCCCGCCGCACTCAGCGACCTTATCCCGTCCGCCGCGCAAAATTTCGCCCAAAATTTCGCCGCTTAGGTTGCAGCTGTCAAAACCGACGATATTTAGCGCGTTTAGCACGCGCCCGCCCATAGCAAACACGTCGCTTAGGCTGTTTGCGGCCGCGATCTGGCCGAATATAAACGGATCGTCTACCACCGGCGTGATAAAGTCTAGCGTCTGCACGAGCGCGATATCGTCCGTGATCTTAAATACGCTCGCATCCTCGTTCGTGCCGATGTTTGAGAGCAAATTCGGGTGAGCTAAATTTAAATCGCCGATAGTTTTGTGTAGACCCGACGGGTCAAGCTTGGCCGCTCAACCCGCCGCTTTGACGAATTTGGTTAGACGTTTGCCGTTGTAAATCATAGTTTGATTTGCTCGTGAGAAGTTAGAATTTGCATGATTTCGTAGGCATTTGATATCTCTCCGACGCTTAGATCGCCGACGAGTTTATACGCCTCTAGGCAGCTACCGCAACTTAAAATTTTAACGCCCGCAGCCTCTAAATCCTTAAGCGGTTTAAAGCCCGCATGCGCGCGGTTCGTAGTCATTTTGACGGCATTATTTACGCAGATTACGTATTCGGGTTTATTTTCTACCTGCAAAAGCGCTCCTAAAAATTTAGCCAGCAAATTAACGCCCACGTCGCCGCTACCGGCGCGCTCTTCATTTAGATAAAGGGCTGTTTTTTTGGCCTTTGGAGTGATCTCGCAGACGAATTCGTCAAAATTTGCTAGCTCAAGCTTTGATTCGCCCTTAACGGCGGTGATTTTTGTCTCGGCGCCGTTTTGTTCTACGCTAAATTCGACGTTTTGATTTTTTAAAAAACGACTAATGTTTTCTTTTGGAGCGATAGAATTTACTAAAATCTCGAGCTTTTCGCCGACTTTTAGGCTCTCAAGCGTATTTTTCGTCCTGATGACGGGTTCCGGACAAGCCAAATTTCTACAATCGATTTGCATTGATTTTTCCTTAAATTTATTACTCTTCAACCTGAAGTCTAGGGGGAATTTTATCTAAAAGATTTTAAATTTTGTATAAAAAGGCGGATTTCAGCCTAGGCTTTAAAATAAAAAAGGAGAAAAACTTCTCCTTTTTTATTATTTTAATTTCGCATAAGTTTTTTCGTATTCAGATACGGGTATTTTGTTTTTAGAGATGAGTTCCTGATACCAGTAGTGGTGTAGTACGTAAACCTCTTCTTCTTCTTTATATCCCGTTACCATCGACCAGATAGCGCCGTGTATCGCGATAGCCGCCATATATATGTGTACTAGGAAAAATACAGCGCAAACTATACCAAGTACACTGTGAATTAGCGCAGAAGCTCTTAAAACTTCGATTTGCGATACGCCTAGCCAAGTAGCGACGTCAGGCGTTTTAAAATCCAAGAAGAACATCGCTGCGCCGGTTAGTATCATCACGATACCGCCGGGGATAGCAACCCAGTACCATGCTTTTTGACCGGCGTTAAATTTACCTGCAGGCACGGGTCGCTTAACCTTTGAAAGATACCCGCCTACGATCAGCATCCATCTGATGTCGTAGATCGTCGGTAGCATTCTTTTCGTCCAAGCTATCAGCATCGGCAGTACGGATACCGCAAATATAATAGTAGCTAACCCGTGGATATTTTTACAAAATCTAACGAAAGCTCCGCCGCCAAGCTCCGCGCCCCACATCATGATGATACCGGTCGGTACCAGCACTATCCACGAGATCGCGGCTAACCCGTGAGCGACGCGCTCTATTACGCTAAATGCATAGACTTTGTTTCCGTCGTGGCTAAAATGCTTTGGTCCGATAATCAAAAAATGCAAAGCAAATGCCCCAATCACGGCTAAAACCAGCGACAATACGGCTATAGCGAAGTAGTCGTTACCCTGAATAAACGTAAAAATCGGTCCCAAACCGTCTTCGTAAGGCTTGATGTTTTCGATTCTACCGGCAGCCCAGACATTGCTCTGATACTGGTTGGTGCTAGGACTCGCCTCGATAGCGAAGGCCCAACAGGCGACAACCGAAAGCAAACTCAAAATTCTCGTCATGCTATCTCCCTTGTTTTTGTTCGTCCGCTCAAAGCCGCACGTAATTCGGCATCCAGCCAAAAGCTAAATCTCGCGGATTTTCGTGAAATTATATCAAAAAATAGCGTAATGCAAGCTTAGCGCCGAAACGCCGCTTTTTTAGGCTATTACGGCGTATTTTTATCAAAATCGGGGTTAAATTTATAATCCGCCATATTAATTCATTTATATAAGCTAGATTTTATTTATATTAAATTTAACTTCGTTTGCGATTAAATTTGCGACAAATTCAGCGGCTGATAAGCTAAATTTTAAATTTAGCGCTAAAAAGGCGCAGATTCATGAGGCCAGCGCGCCAGGAGCAAGTTAAATAAAAGATCGCCGCAAAATTTGATAAATTTACAGCCCAAACGGTGTCTCAAAATATCAAATTTACACCCTAAAGGGCGCAGTTTTAGGCGTCAAATTTAGTTTCGCCTCTCATACTCTTCAAAGCCGAATTCCCGCACGGTTATAAGCTCGCCGTTTTCTTTTAAAAGCAGCAAATTAGGCAGCTTTATGCCGTTAAAGGTCGTGTTTTTCACGATCGTGTAGTGGATCTGGTCCTCAAATATCACCTTATCGCCCACGCTTAGCGGCGCGTCGAATTTATACTCCGGCTCGCCCGCGTCAAGCCCCACGATATCGCCTGCTAGACAGGTATTTCCGCCGAAACGGTAGCTAAATTTACCGCCCTTGCTCTCGCCTCGCACCGCCGGTCGGTAGGGCATCAGCACGGTGTCTGGCATATGCGCCTCGGCCGAGACGTCTAGGATGGCTATGGTTTTTTCGTTTTGTACGAAATCAAGCACCGAAGCAGCTAAAAATCCCGTCTGCCAGCCCACCGCTTCGCCGGGCTCTATATAGACCTCGACGCCGTATTTTGCGCGGAAGTTTTTGATCAAATTTATGAGCAGATCCACATCGTAGCCCTCTTTTGTCACGTGATGTCCGCCGCCAAAATTTACCCACTTCATACGCGGGATAAACTCGCCGAATTTCTCCTCAAACCCCATCAGCACGGTTTCCAGACTCTGCGCGCTCTCCTCGCAAAGCGCGTGAAAATGCAGTCCCGTGATACCCTCAAGCGCGTCTGCGTCAAAATTTGCGCGAGTGATGCCTAGGCGGCTATACCTGCCGCACGGGTTATAAGCGTCAGTCGGCGCGACGGAGAGCTCCGGATTTACGCGAAGCCCACAGGTAACGCCCGCAGCTAGGGCTTTTTGCTTAAATTTCGTCCACTGCGCAAAGGAGTTAAAAACCACGTGTCTTGAGAGCGCTAGCACCTCATCTATGTCCTCGTCTTTAAATGCGGGAGAATACGTATGTATCTCGCCTCGAGCGTATTTTGCGGCAAATTTAGCCTCGTGCAGGCCGCTGCATGTCGCGCCGTCTAGATATTCGCCGACAAGCCCCATCACGCCGCTAAATGCAAAGCCTTTTAGGGCGACTAGCACCTTCGCGCCGCTTTCATCCTTGACGCGTTTTAAAATTTCTAAATTTTTGCGCACCTTGGCCTCTTCGCAGACGTAGGCGGGCGTTTTTATTTTGCTTAAGATTTCGTTCATTACGGCTCTTTCGTTTAAAATTTGGCGTAAGTATATCTAAATATTTTTTTAAGTAAAATCAAGAAAAAAATTTAATTTCAAAGGCGAATTTATGGTAGAAATCGAGTTTTTGGGCCCAATCAAAATGGAAAATTTAAAGCTAGAAGCGGCAAATTTAAGCGAAGTAAAAGAAAAACTAGGCGAATACGCGCAGCTTAAAGAGTGGCTAAAAATCTGCGCCGTCGCCGTCAACGACGAGATCGCGAGCTCGCTAGACGCGCCGCTAAAAGACGGGGATAAAATTTCCATTTTACCGCCGGTTTGCGGAGGTTAATATGCAGATTTTTGAAGGAAGCCTCGACGCCAAAGCGATCACGAACGCCTGGTACGACGAGTTTAAAGACAAAAACTGCGGCGCGCTCATCACGTTTACGGGCATCGTGCGCGAGGAAGGCGGCATAAGCGCGCTTAGCTTTGATATCTACGAGCCGATCCTGCGCAAATGGCTAGCGGGCTGGGAGCAAAAGGCGAAGGATCTGGGCGCATACGTGCTTTTTGCGCATTCGCGAGGCGACGTGCCGGTACACGAGAGCTCCTACGTCGCAGGCGTGGTAAGCCCTCAAAGAAAGGTCGCCTTGCGCCTGATAAACGAGTTTGTAGAGGACTTTAAGGCTAACGCGCCGATCTGGAAATACGACGTCGTGGGAGGCGAGCGCATCTACGCAAAAGAGCGCAGTCAGGCGATCAAGGGCGCCGGACTTTTAGGCTAAATTTACTTGGCTCGGCTTTAATATACGCGCCGAGCAAATTTGACGGCTTTTTAGATAAAAGTTTTATTTCTTGCGGGCTAGACCATGATGTTTAGCCCGCTTTTACTCCCGATCGCTATCAAATTTTGCAAATCCCAGCTCGCTTTTTATATAAATCAAATTTGAAAATTCGACATTTCGTCTTTCGCTCGCCCAGACCCGCGCCGCGAAAATGTCAAATTTACAAATTTAGCAAGATGCAAGGCAAATATTCAAGACGCAATAGGTGTAGTTTAACTTTAAAATTTTAACCCGTGAGGGCGCGTATATGAAATACGTAACCGAAACGGGTTTAAAATTTTAAAGCTTGAAATCCGTCGTTTATGGGGAGTCAAGCGGCTTTTTTATGAAAAAATCCCACATAAACCGCAAAAACAAACCCCATCGCCACCGCCCACGGAGCCGCCGCCGTTATGGCGCTCGGAGAGCTAGCGAGCAAGAAGTTATGCGCTACGGCCGCGCCCGCCGCCAAACCGATGACAAAGATTACCTAGCTTATGTTGACCGTACACATTAGCACGAGATGCTTGCACGCGCAGCCTTCGCAGAGGCTAAAGCAAAGCCCTGCTAGCGTCATGCTAAGGAAGTTCCAAACCACATCATTGTGCGCGATAGGCTGGCCTTCAAAGCCGAATTTATACTGTCCGAGCGCTAAATTTACGATGCTAGCAAAGACCACGATACTGATGATGCCCGTAAACATCGAAAAATCCTTTTTAAAAAGCCTGCCAAACGCCCCGACGCTGCAAAATTTGCTTTTGTGCATTAGCGCGCCCACGACGATGCTAAAACCAAGCGAGATCAGGATCGGAGCGTGCATGGAGCCCGGGCCTTTTGCGGAGCTAAAAAGCGCGCCGTTTTCACCGAGCTTTAGTCCAAACGCAAGCGCAGCAAGCAGCAAAATACCCATAACTGTCGGCAAAACGCCTATCGCGGCCTGAGTTTTAGTCTCGTGCGTGAGGCCGTAGCCGAGCTTTTTGAAAAATACGCCCGCGCACACGCCAGCAAAAATACCTACGACTCCCGCAATCGCCGTCATATCGCCGCCGCCCAGACGCAAAAACGCCCTCCACGGGCAGCCCAAAAACACGAGACAACCGATCATCGCGAAAAATCCTAGAAAAAAGCGCACGAAAGGCGACGAGCCAGTGGTCGCGCTAAACTCCTTCGTCCAAAGCACGCTAGCTAAGAAGCCGCCCAAAATAAGCCCGATGATCTCCGGGCGCACGTACTGCACGACTCCTGCGCGGTGAAAGCCGAGCGCTCCCGCCGTATCGCGTAAAAAGCAAGCCGCGCAAACTCCCATGTTGCCGGGGTTGCCGAAATACACAAGTAGCGCGCCTAAAGCGCCGAGCGCCGAGCCTGAAACGATAAACCATTTTGAGTTTGAAAAATTCATGAAGCGTCCTTTGAAAAGGTAAAATCGACCCGATTTCTTAAGTTATATTTTATTTATCTTAAAATAAAGGATTAATCAAAATCGGCGAAATTTTTAAAATCCTAGATCATAAGATGCACGCATATAGGTTTAAATTTGATAAAAATTAATCAAAAGGCTGCATTGTCAAATTTATATCCAAGGAAGCCTTTAAGGTAATAAACCGCTAAATTTATCGCCGTAAGATTACCTTGATAAATAATTATAACTAAATTTTAAATATCAGATTTAACAAAGAAATTTACCGTTAGAATTAAAAACGATTTGCTGACGACGATTTATTTTTCTGGCTTTTTGTAGCAAAATGAGCTTGTTTTAATGTTTGCGCAGCCGCATACCTCTGCTGCCGCGGACATTTACAATTTGACAATCTCGCAAAAGCCGCAAACAGATAAAGCAAAGACGCCTGTCTTTTTATTTTTACGACTTACGTTACCCAAATTGCGACGACGGATTTTTAAGGATGCAAAATTTACCCTGACTCGCGGATATTTTATAAGCAAATGGGGTCTAATTAAATTTAGCGGCCAAATTTGCAAAAGCGCGCAAAAACTAAATTTATACCCGCTCTTGCATAAACTAGCCGGTTTACGTATCGTTTATAGGATAAATCCGCTGCCGATAACCAGCTCGCCTCTATAAAATACCGCTAGCTGCCCGCTAGCCACGCCAAACGCGCTCTGTTTTAGCTCGACCTCGGCCGTGCCGCCACCCAGCACTTTTACGTGCGCGTTTAGCCCGATACTGCGGTAGCGCACCTTCACGTCGCAGTCAAACTCGCTCTCGTCTATGAATAAATTTAGGCTATTTACCGCTATCTTACCGCGCTCAAGCTCCTCTTTGCTGCCCACGACGATGCGGTTATTTGCCGCGTCGATAGCGAGCACGAAATGCGGCTCGTGCGCCCCAAATACCTCAAATCCGCGCCTCTTGCCGATCGTGTAGCGCATGTAGCCGTTGTGCCGCCCGATCACTCGCCCAGAGCTATCGACCACGTCGCCGGGTAGATCCGTCTCGTAGTGCTTGTTTAGCACCTCGATATAGGTGTCCTCGACGAAGCAAATCTCGCTGCTCTCGGCCTGCTCGCCGTACTCGCGAAAGCTCGGTAGAGACTTTGCCAGCTCTTTTATATCTTTTTTAAATTTATCCCCGAGCGGGAAAATCATATCGGCGATTATCTCTTTTGGCACCTGCGCTACGAAGTAGCTCTGGTCTTTGCTAGGATCGGCGGCGACTCTGATAAAGCCGTCTTGCACTCGGATATAGTGGCCGGTGGCGAGCTTTTCGC
>CAUQMN010000027.1:0-9156 GCA_963518765.1 uncultured Campylobacter sp. | reverse complement strand
CGTTTTATGGTCTTTTAGATTTTGATAGCTGATGGCTAGATCGTTGCAAGCCGAGTAGTTACCCTTTTCGCATTTTGGCTTTAGTATATCGATCGCTCGTTTGTTAAAGTCGTAATCAGCGTTATCGCTCGCCGCTCCGCCGCCGCTTGAGGCTGCGCATCCCACGAACAAAAGCCCGATAAAGGCAAGAAGTAAATTTTTCATTTTCTATCCTTTGTGTTTATTAAAATTGTCCAAACAAATCATTTAGCGCTTCGCTGATGCTAGGATGCGTAAAAATCTGATTTTTAAAGAAATCAGCACCCGCGCCTAGAGCCATTGCGATGGCGATTTCGTTGATAAGCTCGTTTGCATAAACGCAGTGAAACGCCGCGCCTAAAATTTTGCCGCTTTTTGCATCCACGATTGCTTTTAAAAATCCCGTTTCGTTGCCTACTACCTTTGCGCCGGGGACTGCTGCTAGCGGGAGTTTTAGGGCTTTAAAGTCTAAATTTTGAGCCGCCGCTCGTTTTTCGCTTAGCCCGATGCTAGCTAGCGGAGTCTCGGTAAAAAGCGTGCTGGCGTGAGGCGAGCGGTTTAGCGTGCTACGTTTGCCCGCACCAAAAAGCTTGTCAAATACGATGCGAAAATCATCTAAACTCGTGTAGGTAAAAAGCTCGCCGCCGCGAACGTCGCCTACCGCGTAGATATGCGGCTGGGCGGTTTGCAAAAACTCGTTTACGAGCACGTTTCCTTTGGCGTCCGTTTGTACGCCCGCCGCGCTTAAATTTAGCTCCGCACTCGCCACTACTCGTCCGGTCGCTAGTAAAAACGCGTCCGCTTCAAGGCATTTCGTCTCGCCGTTTTGGGTGAAATTTAGCGTGCCGTCTTTTAAATTTTTAACTTCGCAGCCCTCTAAAATATCGACGCCTTGTGTCTGTAGCAGCGTTTTTACGCTCTCTTTGACGTCATCGTCCTCGTTTTTTAGCACGCCCGAGCGAGCTACGATGGTAACTTTTGAGCCGAATTCGGCAAACATCGAGGCAAACTCAAGCCCGATGTATCCGCCGCCAACGACTACTAGGTGTTTTGGAAGCGTTTTTAGGTTTAAAATCCCCGTGCTGTCGTAAGCTAAATTTGAGCTAATCTCAAAGCTTGGTTTTTCGTTAATCGAACCCGTGTTTATAACGATAGTAGGCGCGGTAAGTACGCTTTTTGAGCCGTCTGCCGCCGCGACTTCGATGCTGTTTTTATCTATAAATTTAGCCGCGCCGTTTATCACGTCGATGTTTGCGTTGCCGTCGAGCATAGCGAAATTTTTAGCTCTAAGCGCGGAGACGAGAGCATCTTTTTTCTCGATACTTAGCGTGAAGTATTCGCCCGCGACGTTGTTATTTACGTATTGCGCTTCTTTGCTTAAATTTACTAGCTTTTTTGTCGGGATGCAGCCGACGTTTATGCATGTCCCGCCGTACATCTGCGCCGATTTTTCGATCACGGCGACCTTTTTGCCTAAATTTGCGGCTTTTACGGCGAGAGTTTTGCCTGCTTTGCCAAAGCCGATGACGATGATATCGTAGTTTTTCATATGTTTTTTCCTAGTATGTAGTGAGTAGTTTCATTTACTTTTTTTATGTTTATCTTATTTTTTTCAGCCCAGTTTTCGATCACGTTTAGCGCGCCCGGCGTTTTGCTCGCGTTTTTTATCTTAAACACGTCCTCGCTGCCGCTCATCGCTACAATGCCGCCAAGCGGCTTTAGGTGGTCGTTTAGCGTGATAATGCTGCTTAAATTTAACCCGTCGCAGTTGTTTAGGATGCGCTTAACCTGCGCGGCGGTCGCGTCGTTTTCGTTATAGCCTAGTTGGTTTAAAAGAGCTGAAATTTCCATATTTATCCTTTCTAGTTTATGCTTTTTTGACTTACCAAAACGCCCTCGATGAGCTTTTTTATATCGCCGTCTAGTATCGCGTCGGTTTGGCTGTATGCCTCGCCGCTGCGGTTGTCTTTAACCTGCTGATACGGAAAAAGCACGTATGAGCGGATCTGATGACCCCAGCCGATCTCGCTTTTTTCGATACTGCCGGCGGCTTCTTGCTGTTTCATTAGCTCTAGCTCATACAGGCGTGATTTTAGCATTTTCATCGCGGTGGCTTTATTTTTGTGCTGGCTGCGGTCGTTTTGACACTGCACGACGATGCCAGTGGGTGCGTGAGTGATGCGTACGGCGGACTCGGTTTTATTTACGTGCTGACCGCCCGCTCCGCCTGCGCGGTAGGTGTCGATTTTTAGGTCTTTTTCGTCAATTTCTATCTCGATGTCATCATCGATCTCCGGGCTTACCACCACGCTAGTAAAGCTCGTGTGTCGGCGACCCGCACTATCAAACGGGCTGGTTCGCACGAGGCGGTGGATGCCGTTTTCAGCCTTTAGATAGCCGTAGGCGTTTACGCCTTTAACGATAAAGCTCACGTCTTTTAGCCCCGCTTCTTCGCCCTCTTGGAAGTCCAGGGTTTCGACCTTAAAGCCCTCGCGCTCGCAAAAGCGCAGATACATGCGGTATAGCATGCTCGCCCAGTCGTTACTCTCCGTACCGCCAGCGCCCGGATGGATGGTGACGATGGCGTTTTTACCGTCATCCTCGCCGCTAAGCAGCATAGAAATCTCTAAATTTACTATCTTATCCTCAAGCTCGTCCGCCTCGGCAAAGAGCGAATTTATCGTCTCTTCGTCGTTTTCGGAGTTTGCCAGCTCGTATAGATCCTTTGCGTCGTCTACGGCGCTTTTGGCGTTTAGGAAGTTATTTAAGATGTTTGAAATTTTAGTTTTTTCCTTGCCGATTGCGCTCGCTTTTGCGATATCTTGCCAGAAATTTTGATCGTTTTCCATCTCCTCGATCTCTTTTAGGCGAGCTTTGATACTCTCGGGCTTTACGACGCCCGCGATATTTTCTACTTTCGTGTTTAGTGTTTTTAGGAGTTCCGTGTATTCGTAATTATCCAAATTTTAAGACCTTTTTTGTGCTTTTTGGCGTGATTATAACATATTTGTAAGAGTAAAGATAAAATTTGCTATAATCGCGCGTTAAAATTAAACATAAAGAAGAGAAAATGCAAATTTTAAGAACAGCAGAACAGCTGCGAGATTTCGTCGCGGCAAATCCCGAAGATATCGGCTTCGTACCCACTATGGGCGCACTTCACGACGGACACGCTAGCCTCATAGAAAAGTGCATAGCGGAAAACAAAACCGCGATCGTTTCGACCTTCGTAAACCCGGCGCAGTTTTTAGCCGGCGAGGACTTTGAGAGCTATCCGAAAAATGAGCAAAACGACGCTAAAATTTGCGAGGAGCTAGGCGTGCATGCGATGTTTGCACCTGAGGCTAGGGAGCTATATTTTGATACCGAGCCGCTAATCAGCGCGCCTGAAAATTTAGCAAGCGTACTCGAGGGCAAGACTCGCCCCGGACACTTTGACGGCGTGCTTCGCGTGCTAAATAAGCTCTTTAATCTAACAAACGCAAAACGCGTCTATATGGGCAAAAAGGACGCGCAACAGCTGCTCATCGTGCGTAATTTCGTAAAGACCTGTTTTTTAAATTTAGAGATCGTGCCTTGCGATATCGTTCGCGCGCCCGACGGACTGGCGCTTAGCTCGCGAAACGCCTACCTAGACGAAGGACAAAAGCTAGAGGCGCTTAAGCTTTCGCATTCGCTTAAAAAAGCCTCAAATTTGATCGCAGCCGGCGAACTAAGCGCACAAACGATAAAAGGCGAGATGCTACAAACCCTAGAGCCGCTAAACGTCGATTACGTCGCGATCGTGGATAGAAATTTAAACGAAATCTCGCTAATAGAGCCGAGCAACACCATCATCCTGGTCGCTGCGTACGTTGGCAAAACGCGTCTAATCGACAATCTGTGGGTATAAGATGGGCAAGCTTCACTTAGTATCCTTAGGCTGTAACAAAAATCTGGTGGATTCTGAAATCATGCTCGGACGCCTCTCAAACTACGAGATCACGCCAGATGTGACCTCTGCCGACGTCATCATCGTAAATACCTGCGGTTTTATCAACTCGGCCAAAGAAGAAAGCATCCGCGCGGTCCTAGACATGCATGAAGCGCGTAAAAAAGGCTCCCTGCTCGTAGTCACGGGCTGCCTCATGCAGCGATACCGCGAGGAGCTGATGAAGGAGCTGCCCGAGGTCGATCTATTTACCGGGGTCGGAGACTACGATAAGATCGATGAAATCATCCTAAAAAAGCAAAATTTATTTAGCCCGGACACCTACCTGCAAGCAAGCGAAGAGCGCGTGATAACGGGCTCAAACTACCACGCCTACATCAAAATTTCAGAAGGCTGTAATCAAAAATGCAGCTTCTGCGCGATCCCGACATTTAAGGGCAAGCTAAAATCCCGCTCGCTCGAAAACATCATAAACGAGGTGCGAAAGCTCGTAAAAAAGGGCTACTACGATTTTAGCTTCCTCTCGCAGGATAGCAGCTCGTATATGCGCGATCACGCTGTTAGCGACGGGCTCATCTCTCTCATCGATGCGGTCGAGAAGATCGAGGGCGTCAAAACCGCGCGCATACTATATCTCTATCCTAGCACCACCTCAAACGCGCTAATTGAGCGCATCACCGCCTCGCCCGTGTTTGTGAACTACTTTGACATGCCGATCCAGCACGCAAGCGAGAAAATGCTAAAAATTATGAGACGCGGAAGCGGTGCGGCGCGGATCAAAGAGCTTTTAAATTTGATGAAAAAGGCACCCGATGCGTTTTTGCGAACGGGCGTCATCGTCGGACATCCGGGTGAGAGCGAAGCCGAATTTGACGAGCTTTGCGCGTTTTTGCAGGAGTTTAAATTTGACCGCGTTTCGGCGTTTGCATATTCGAAAGAGGAGGACACGCTCTCATACGAGATGGAGCAGGTGCCCGCCAAAATCATCTCAAAGCGCCTAAGTAAAATAGAAAAGATAACTTACGCCGCGATAGAAGCGAGCTTCGCGCAGGAGCTGGGCAAGAAATTTATCGTTTCTCTGGAGGGCGAAAGCAGCGAAGGCGAGATGTTTTACGCCGCGAAAAAGGCGCTGTGGGACAAGGACATCGACGGCGAAATTTTGATCAACGAAAGCGACGTGGAGCAGCTAGAAACCGGCGGTCGCTACTGGTGCGAGATCACGCAGGTAGCGGGCAGCCAGGCGCTAGGCAAGATCACGGCAAAGGCCTAAAGTGCTAAGCGCGCCCGTTTTACGTAGGCTAAAATCGGGGCGAAATCTGCTTGCCTTTTCGCACGGCGTCGATAGCACGGCGCTTTTTTATCTTTTAGACGAGGCGGGCGTGAAATTTGACCTTGCGATCGTGGATTATAACGTCCGCGCGCAGAGCAAAGACGAGGTCGCCTCGGCGCGGGACTTGGCGGCCAAATTTAACAAACAAATCTACGTAAAAAGCGTGCGTCTGGGCGCGTCAAATTTCGAGCACGAGGCACGCGCGGCTAGATACGGGTTTTTTGCCGAGATTTGCCGCGAGCGGGGTTATGAAAATTTGATCTTGGCGCATCAGTTTGACGATAAATTCGAGTGGTTTTTGATGCAGCTTGGGCGCGGCGCGGGGCTTAGCGAGCTACTTGGTATGCAGGAGCTCGAAGCCCGCGAGGACTACGTGATCGCTCGTCCGCTTTTAGGCGTGCGAAAGTGCGAGCTGGAGCGGTTTTTGCGTGAGCGAAATCTAAAATACTTCACCGATGAGACGAATTTGACGGACCGGTTTAAGCGTAGTCGCGTTCGTGCAAAATTTAGCGAGCCGTTTTTGGACGAATACTTTAGCGGCGTGAAAAAAAGCTTTGAGTTTTTGGCGGCTGACGCGTTAAATTTAACTCCTGAAATTTCTAATCCCAAGCCTAAAATTTATCTCGTAAAACGAGGCATAAACGAGCTTCGCGGCGTCGATCAGGCGTGCAAGCGGCTAGGACTAGTGCTAAGTTCGGCGCAGCGAAACGAATGCGCGCGCTGCCTGGAAAACGATGCTGACTGCGTGCTAGGCGGCAAGGTGGCCGTCGGAGCGGGCGAAAAATTTATCTTTGTGACGCCATATGTTAAGCCAGCGATGGAAAAGAAATTTAAAGAAGCGTGCAGGCAGCTTGCTATCCCGCCGATAAACCGCGGATTTTTATTTGTCGCACGAGCGGATCTTGCGCTATTTGAGGGCTTTTTTAGTCGTCTGCGTTTTGGGCACAAATTTGCGATAAAAGATGCTTGAATTTTTGAAATACGCTAACGCTTTCTTTACGGTAGCTTTAGATTTAACGGCGCTAGATGAGCCGACTCAAACATCTTATGAAATGAGATATCGCCGCTATCTTAAAAAGGCGGCTTAAAACTCGGTTCGACACTTAAATTTAAATTTCGCGGTCGATTGTTTCAATTGCGGCGAAATATTTAAATTAGGCGGTTTGGTGCTAAATATGCCGCGCTAACATCCTTAAATACCGCTTACGAAAATATCGGTATCCGCAAACATAGCTTGAATTATCATGCAAAAGGCGTAGGCGTAAATATGCAAAAAGGCAAGCGCCAAACCTTCGATAAATTTACGCCCGAAAGTAGAATTTGGCGATAAAGAGCCGAGCGGTCTTAATCAAATTTTGCAAGCAGTTATCGCTCCCCGTATTTTTTCTTTAGATCGTCCCACGTCACCAGCGTTCGTTTGCCCTCTAGGCTGCGGATGCGCGTGACGTCTTGCATCATCTCTAGCACCCCCTTAAATACGCCGTTTTCGTCGCGCACGGCGGCGTAGTAGATGTAGATAAATTTGCCGTGAAGCTCCAGCCAAAAGTCGATCTCGTCGCGCTTGCCCTTGCGAAAGGCGTCGATGATCTCCAGCACGCTAGCTACGCTCTCGCGCGGGTGGCAGTTTTTTACGTCGCGCCCGATGACGCCCGCACTTCGCGGAAATACGCGGTGCTTGGTGTCGGTGTAAAATTTCACGATCTCGTTTTCGTCGACGAATGAGAGGTCAACGGGCATGTGCTTATAAATGAGGTTGATTTGCTCTAGCGTGAGCTTGCCCGTAGCGACGTCAAAAACAGCGCTTTTATCGCTACTTGCGTTTGGATTTAGTCCGTATTTGCTCATCAAATTCGACAGCTCTTTTAGGAAATTCGGATTTAAAACCGCTTCGTTTAGGTCGCTGTTTTGTAAATTTACCGTGCCTAAATTCGGCTCGCTTTGCAAATTTGAGTTTTTTAAATTTGACTTCGAGTCGCCGCCGGAGTCCAAATTTAACGGATAAAATTCGCTCGGTTTTTCGATGAGAAAATACCCGATCTCGTCATCGCCGCGTCTCATCGCGCGAAACTCGTCCTCGCTGATTAGCTCCAGCGACGTCGGATAGAGCGCCGCTTCTTCGCGTCCGAGCAAGTCTAGTAAATTTTCGTAGATCTCGTGCTGAGCCGCGATAAACTCGTCTGTCTTGCCGCCCTCTAGTAGCTCGCGCGCTGCGGCGATACCGTCGCGGACCTTGTTATCAAAGCTCCACATAAAGCGCGACGGGCGGTCAAAGCCCTTGTTTTCTAGCATCGAGTAGAGTTGGTGCTGTTTTCTGGCAAAGTGCGTTCTGTTAAAGCCGCCCAGTTTGTCGTAAATTTCAAGCCACTCGTTTTTGATAAATTTCTTTTTTAGCAGCTCTTTTGCTTTTGCGATTAGCTCGCGCACGGCGTCGTTTTCGCTGATGTAGGTAGCTACGGGGTGATCTTTTGGCAGCTGCGGGCGCTCGGCGATTAGGATACCGCGCAGGATTTCTGATAGCTCGACGGCGTTTTCGTCGATAAATTCGCTCTTAAAGCCCAAATTTAGCAAATTTGCTCGCACGTTTTTAAAATCTGCCGGCGTGAGTTTCGTTAGCTCCGACTTTGCAGCTTTTCTAGAGGCGAAAAAATTTACCGCACCGCTTAAGTAATCCCTTAAAATCGCAGTCGCCGAGGCAACGGCGGCATTATTAAATTTAATCATTTTTTATCCTTGCTTTAAATATTTTAAAGAGATTTTAGCGAGAAATAATAAAGTCGGGTTTGATTTATCTTAAGCCGTAGATTTTGACGTTAAATGCCGCGCTTATTTTGTCGCCGTCTTTTTGCATTTTGATAGGAAAGTCGATTTTGACGACGTTTTCATAGCTTCGTAATGCGTCTATAAAGTCGTAAAGTCTGGAAGGCGTTTTTATCGTCGCGGTTATCTTTAGCTCGTTTATCAAAAACGGCTCGCTTTGAGATATATTGCTATTTTTAGATACTACCGAGTCTAGATACTGCGATACGAAAGTTACGAATTTACCCTCGTCAAATTTATTTTCAAAGGCACCTAGCGCCGCTTTGTTATCCGATTTTAGTTTATCTAGCGCCTCTTGCTTGCCGTTATAAACCTGATTTATCTGCGTTGAGGCGGCGATTTGTACGCGGTTATCGTATTTTATCCGCTTGTATTCTTGGATATTCGGAACCAAAAAACCAAAAATCATAATGAGGCATGCACTAATAAAGACGAGTAAATATATGAGTAGTTTAGTAACATCTATATTTTGCAAACTTCTATCTTTGCTCATTTTGACCCTCGGAGTTATCGGTTTTGTTTGTACTGATGAAATTTAACCAGCCGTTAGGCAGCTGGTAAAAAGAGGTGTTTGACGTGCTAAAAATCGACTTTAGCGGCGTAGCCAGCAGCATATTAAAAACATCTCGGCTAGGCGTAGTTCCTTTTACAACGAGCGAATTTTCGTCCATAGAAATTTCTTCTAAAGTTATACTTTGGGGAACTAGGTCTAGTAGATTTCGCACGCTTTGCTTTAAAAGCGCGTTTGAGGAAGCTATCTGAGCCGCAACGTCTCGCCTTTGCTTTAAAAGCTCGGCTAATTCGTCTGCTTGATTGATGCGCTCTTTTGTTTGCTCTATATTTTGCTTTAGCGTTTGCGTTTCGTTTTGTAACGTTTGATTTTTAAAAGCGATAGCAAAATTTGCCGCCGCAAAAATCAATACAACCGAGATTATCAAAAATATCCAAATTTTATTAAAAAGATTTAAAATAGGCTTTTTTTGAGGCTTTATAAAGCTGTAACTAGTCATTTTTCAACTCTTTTATCATTAGTTCCGTCATTATTTTTTGCGTATCGACG
>CAUQMN010000026.1:0-9159 GCA_963518765.1 uncultured Campylobacter sp. | reverse complement strand
GATAAAGCCGTTTTCATCGGAATTTTGCGCTAAAAATAAAATGAATTCCTTCTTTTTATCGCCCAAAATTTGAGCGAAAATTTCCCTTGCTAGCTCCGTCATCGCGCTAAATTTACTTGTATTCTAGCAGTTTAAAGTATTTTTTAGCGACCGGGTCGAGCCAGAAAATATCGTAATCATCGCCGAGGTCGCTCCCCGCGGGGTATTCACCCTTATCCACGTAAAAAATCCCATCCAGCCGCACCTCGCCGCCTTTGCATTTAGCGGTTTCGTCCCAAAGATAACGCCACATATATTTTTTGCCGCGATCCGAGCCGCCTACTTGCAAAGCGACGCTTTCAAAAGCGCCATCACGCAGACTGCGTTTGATGATTAGCTCGCCGTCCTCCACGCCCGCGTTGATTTCGCCGTCATACCCCTCGCCAAGGTCAAAATGCCTGGCGTAATGCTCGACGGCAAGCTCTTTTGAGGGCTTGTACTCCTCCAAAATTCGGCTAAAATTTACGCCCGGTATGCGCTCATTTTCCTTATCTTTTAAAATTTCTAGGCTATTCTCGTTCGCGCAGTAGTTCAAATTTAGCTTCACAATCTCCTCTTTGTTGGCTTTTAAAAACGCCCTCAGACCCGCAACCGACTTCACGTCCGAGAGGAAAAAGTTTGCGCTTTTTATCTCTTTTGCGTTTAAAAATGCGGCAAGCGCGAGCGATAAAACGATGATTTTTTTCATTTTTTCTCCTTAAAATGATCCTAATTTTACTAAATTTTAGCTTATTTTACGGCTCTTGCGATAAAATACGCCAAATTTAACAAAGGATAAAATTTGAAACTAATCAGCTGGAACGTAAACAGACTGCGCGCGGTCGCCGCTAAAGACGGCTTTGCTTGGCTAGAGCAGCATAGACCCGATTTTTTGGGCCTTCAGGAGATAAAGGTGCGCGAGAGCGACGTACCCACCGAGATTTATAAGCTCGGATTTAACGAAATCAGCGTAAATTCGGCCACTCGCGCGGGGTATTCAGGCGTGATGAGTCTGGCTAAATTTAGCTCCGCTACGCAAAAAGCGGCGTTTTTCGACGACGACGAGGGGCGGGTTTTGGAGCATAGATTCGGCAACGTCGCGCTTTTTAACATCTACTTTCCAAACGGCCAAAAAGACGAGGCGCGCCTGGCCTACAAGATGGATTTTTACGCCAAATTTCTAGCTTACGTCGAGGAGCTCGTAAAGCAGGGCAAAGACGTGATATTTTGCGGCGACGTAAACACCGCGCACCGCGAAATCGACCTCAAAAACCCAAAAGCAAACGCCAAAACCTCAGGCTTTTTGCCTATCGAGCGAGCGTGGCTGGATGAGGTCGTCTCACGCGGCTTTATCGACACCTTTCGGCACGTGCGCGGCGACGAGGCGGACGCGTATTCGTGGTGGAGCTACCGCTTCAACGCCCGCGCCAAAAACGTCGGCTGGAGGATCGATTATTTTTTCATTTCATCAAGCCTCAAAGACCGCCTAAAAGACGCGTTTATCCTAAGCGATATCACGGGCTCCGATCACTGCCCCGTGGGCATCGAGATCGATCTGGACGGGCTTTGCTAAAAGAAATCGTGCTTTATTTCGCGGCGACGTTTTTTGAGATTTTGGGCTGCTTTAGCTTTTGGGCGTGTATTACAAAAGCGCGCTGTTTTTGGGGCTCGGCGGCGCTTCGCTCGCGGCGTTTGCTTTTATTTTGACGCGGGTAAATTTAGACTTCGCCGGGCGCGCCTATGCCGTCTACGGCGGCATCTATATCGTCTCATCGCTGCTTTGGCTGCATTTTGTAGAAAAGCAAGCATTCACCAAATGGGACTTAATCGGCGGCGCGATTTGCCTGCTTGGCGCTTGCGTAGTGCTTTACGGCGGTAGAGGGTAAATTTAAGAGAAATAACCAAGTAATAAGGGGGGGGGTCGTATGCGATTACTTATTTATCAAAACGAGCTTAACGCCATTTGTTTCGACGAGTATTTTAGTTACTTAAATAGCGTCAAAAATATAATCGGTAAGCCTATATACGATTTTTTTTGAAGATGCCAAAACTTAGTCGCCGACCAAGCCGCACTAATTACGATAGCTTTTTCCATTCGCCTAGCGAGTACAAAAAAGGGTTACGAAAAAGAGTTAAGATTTCATCTTTTAAATCTTTATTAACTACTAACGTATTTAAATAGCAATAATTTCTAGTTAAAAGGATATCTCTATGCGAATCCGTATAAGCCGCCGCCGACAAGCCTTGTTTCGGATTAGCTAAATCCGAATAAACGACCTCTTCTTTTATTTTCCATCCGATTATTCTTACTAGATAAAACACTTCATTTGCGATTTTGCCGAATTTTTATTTCTATCGCTTGCGCCGCTTATTGGCCTTTAAATTATTCGCGTTTGCGTCTTTATATACCCATAACTCTTTAAAAACGAAATCGTAATCTAAAAAATCGGTTAATTCGGAAAAATCGTCGAATTCTTCCGGCAAAGGAAACCCGACACCCCAAATCCCATCGACCGCGACGAATCCGCCCCAAGCGACCTGCTCGGTCGTATTTTGCAAGATATCTGCTACGCTCATCCCGGCCCAGATGCGCCCTTTTGACGTTTTATAATATCCGTTAAAATTTACGCCGCACGAGATAAGGGAAATTTCAAAATTTATAGGGTCGAAATAAATATCCAAAAACGATTCTTTTATTTTTATGCAGTTATCGCGTATATCGCTTATTTCGTAGCCTAGTTTGTCTAATTTACTAAAGATACCATTAACGTTTTCGCCCAAATATATACCTCCGACGCCGACGTTTGGAGCGATGACGTCGCCTAAAATTTTCATTTCGTTTGCGCCGGTTTTAGTCTGCATGCGTTATCTTGCTTCATTTTTCGCCGTATTTTGCCTTTAGTAGGTCGTGAAGCTTGCTCCAAGTATGCGAATAATGCCCCCTGCTTTCAAAGCCGCAGCAGCTGATTTTGCTCTCTAGTATGGGCGTTAGATCTCCGTCTGCTACGTATTTAAAAAAGAATTCTCGCAAATTCGGAAAATTGGCTAAAAATTTCAAATTTTCCGCGTTAAAGCGCGCATCGAAACGCTCTAGCGACTCTAGCCGCACGCCTTCTATCGCCGCGCTATTAAGCAGCCTGCAGCGCTCTATATAAAGCCACTTTAGCTTTTTTAGAGCATTTATCTCGCTTACGTTAGTAAGCCTAGGCGCGGAAAATATAAACAAAAAATTTAGTTCGCTGCAACGCTTTATGCCGTCCAGGTTCACAATCCTCGTAAAAGCCAGCTCTAGCTGCTCAAGTCTTGGCGTATCACGGAAAACGGCCAAATTTTCGTGCGAGAGTTTTGAAAGTTTAGCGTAGCGCAAAGTAGGCGGTAGGCGGTTAAATTTCATCTTTTTGTTTTGCGTCGCCTCAAGCGCTTCTAAATTTTTAAACCGCGAGAAATCAAGCCCGAATTCGGCATTTTCGAAAAATCGCAAAGCTCGCATCTCAGTGTCGTAAAGCGCCTCCGCGCCCTTTACTTCGCCGATTTTAAAATCCTTCCAAATCTCTAAAATCTCTATCTCGGGAAAGATTTCGAATGCGCTAAAATCAAGCGAGGAAACAACGCTAGGGTTGCCTGCGATCCTAACGACTCGCACGTCATGCTCCTTAGCAAAAGCTATGCCCTCGGCTAGCCTGCTAGGCGGATAGATCACGACCGTAGCGTCTCTGCCCTGCGACGGCTTTGGGGCGTAAGGATAACGCACGTCGCCTTGCACGCAAGCGTCTATGATTTTAAATTTTTCGCTCATAAATTTCCTTAAAATGTTTCTGTATTCGCCGGCTGAGTTTAAATTTACGCCGGCTTAGCGATTTTGGCAAATTTTCGCTTGCGGTAAAGCTAAACTAGCCCGCTAAATCCTAAATTTAGCCTTTAGCTCAAAAATCCGTGATCTAAAAGGTGCGTGATTAGGATTTTAAAACCTAGTGCGATGAGGATCGCGCCGCCTAAAATCAGCGCCTTTTGCTCCAAAAACTCTCCGGCGAATTTACCGACGTAAAACGCAGCGATGCTAAGCACGAAGCAAACTATCCCGATCACGGCGGCGCTAAACCAGATATCCGCAGTCGTAAAGCTCAGCGTCACGCCCACGGCTAGCGCGTCTATGCTGGTGGCAAACCCGCCTGAGAGCAGCATCTTCGTATCAAGGCTCACGGCCTGCGCGGGTTCGTTTTTACAGGCTTCGCGGATCATTTTTACGCCCAAAAAGCCCAAAATCGCAAACGCGATGAAATGATCGATCTGCGCGATAAATCTCGCAAACGCCGCGCCCAAAAAGTAGCCTGCAAGCGGCATCGCCGCCTGAAAAAATCCAAAAATAAACGCGATAAATAAAATCTTTGATAGCGCGAGATTGCGGTATTTCGCGCCGTTTGCGATGCTAAGCGCCGCCGCGTCCATAGCAAGCGCGATAGAGAGAAGTAAAAGCTCCATTTCGTCCTTTCAAAAAGGCTAATTTTAGCTTAAAATTTACTTCTTGCGGATAATCTCGCTCAAATTTACATCCAAATTTGACACTCTAAATCGCCCTCCGCAAAGACGAACGGGGCTTATAAATTTGCGCTTAAATTTATCCCTTAAATCACGGCTCAAATTTGCGATTTAAATTTGCAAATTTAATCCTCCGCGCCGTAAAAATGCGGGTAAATTCGCCCTAAAAAAGACAAAATTTACCCGTTTAAAAGCTGAAATTTAATATCATAACCGCCGAATTTTACTTTAAGGAAAAAACGATGAAGAAAAGTTTGATTTTATGCGCGGTTTTACTCGCCGTTTCGGCGCAGGCGGCAGGCTGGCAGGACGCGCTAAATAAAGAGACGCTAAATCAAGGCGCGCAGATACTGGGCGCGGCAAACTCGGGCGACTACAAAAGCGCGGTCAGCTCGGCTCTAAACGCGGCCGTTAAGGAGCTATCAAACGGAGGATTTCTAAACAACGCCACGGCTAAAATCCCGCTGCCAAAGAGCCTAGAAACGGCGGCAAATTTGGCTAAAAAAGTGGGCGGCGAAAAGTGGGCTAACGAGCTAGTAACCTCGATAAATAACGCCGCAAGCGCGGCCGTGCCGGGGGCTGCGGACGTATTTTCGGGCGTGATAAAAAACATGAGCGACGCGGACGTGAAAAAGGTGCTAGAAGGCGGCAAGGACAGCTTTACGAAGTTTTTGCAACAAAACTCGAGTCAGAAGCTGCAGGCCGTGTTTAAGCCAATCATTGCCAAGATGATGAGCGACAATACCTTTGCCACCGCATATAACGGGCTAAATTCGTTCGTCGCGGGCAGCGCGCTGGCAAAATCAGACGCCGCAAAGCAGCTAAAAGGCATCGCAACTAGCATGGGCGCAGGCGAATATATCCCGCAAGAAAACGAGGATCTAAACGACTACATTACGCGCAAGACGCTAGACGGGCTATTTAACGTGATGAGCGAGAAGGAAAGCTCGCTACGAGGCGGCGCCGTGGAGCAGGGCACGAAAATCCTGCAGGGAATTTTTAAATAAAAATAAGGGAGAATAGTGAAAAATAGTTTGGAATTTCGCGCCGACGTAGGCATGATATTTGTTGCGATAGTCTTTGGCCTGGGCTATCTGCCTACCTCGCTCGCGCTTGCTACTAACGGGGTTTTCGGCGTTTTGTTTTGGAGATTTTTGCTAGCGGCGATCATAGCCGGGGCGATTTTTTACAAAAAGCTAAAAAACGTAAGCGCGTCTGATATAAAACCCGGCGTGATTTTGGGTCTGTTTTTGTTCGCGGGATTTGTCAGCCAGACTTTCGCGTTTAAGTACGCCGACACCTCGTCCGTAGCCTTTATCATCGGGCTAAACGTGGCTTTGGTGCCTTTTATCGCAGCGGGGCTTTTTAGGCACAAAATTTACTCTTACGCGTTTGTGGGCGTGGCGTTTGCGGTGGCGGGGCTTTATATGATAGGCGATACGAAGGTGGGCTTTGGGCTGGGCGAAATTTTGGCTCTGGTTTGCGCCTGCGCTTATTCGTTTCACATCGTGCTGACGAACCGCCTAGTGCAAAAATGCGACCTCGTAAATATGGTCTATTTTGAAATTTTAACCCTGATCGCGCTTTGTTTTGCGGCTATTTTGGTTTTTGAGGACGCTAAAATCGCGCCGGTCGCAGACAAGGCGTTTATCATAGCGATGCTGGTCGTGGGCGTGCTGGGCACGGCGTTTGCGTTTTTCGCGCAGGCGCTTATGCAAAAATTTACCACGCCGGTTAAAACGGCGATATTTTTCACGCTAGAGCCCGTAACCGCAGGAGCGATGGGGTACTTTATCGGCGCCGAGGACATCAGCGCGTATAGGCTTTGCGGCGCAGCGCTTATCTTAGTCGGAGTTTTGATTAGCGAGATAGGCAGCTACCTGCGCGCTAAAAAGGAAAATTTAGCTTAAAATTTGGCGGGTTTTGCTTGCCGTTTCGTCCGCAGCAAAACCTCGCCGCAAAATCAAATTTATAAAATCGCCTCTTAAATTTAGCTTTAAATTTATCACCGTTTCGCCTGCCGGCAAGACGGCGGCGACTTTTAATTTGACGCGATAAAGCCCGAATTTAGTCAAATTGCGTTAAATTTGCCCCTTAAATTTAGCTAAAGAAATCAGATGAAAAAATCAACCGAGCTTAAGGCCGACTTCGCGCTGTTTGCTATCGCGGTGGTCTGGGGCGTGACGTTTTTGCCGATGGCCCAGACGCTAAAGACAAACGGCGTTTTTACGCTTTTGTTTTGGCGGTTTTTGATCTCGGCCGTTTTGATGGCGCTCATAAGCCTCAAATTTACGCGCAAGATCGATCCCAATTCGCTAAGATTCGGCGCATTTTTAGGCGCGCTTTTGTTTGCGGCCTTTACGCTTCAGACCTTTGCTCTAAAATACGCCCCAAGCTCCACCGTCGCCTTTATCACGGGACTAAACGCGGTTTTTACGCCCTTTATCGCTCTTGCGTTTTTCGGACAAAAGGTCGTAGTTTACGCCTTTATCGGCGCGTTTTTGTCGGCGGCGGGGCTTTATTTTCTAACGGGCAGCGAGCTTGGTTTTGGCGTCGGCGAGGGGCTTAGCGTCGTTTGCGCGCTGGGCTTTGCGCTGCATATCATTTTCACGGGCGTTTTGGTGCGCAGGTGCGAGCTGTACTGGATGGTGAGCGCGCAGTTTGCGGCCGTGGCGGCGCTTTGTTTCGCCGCCGCGCAGATTTTCGAGCCTCGCGGCGTCGTGCCCGTTTTAGACGAGGCGTTTTTCGTCGCAGTCGCGGTTACGTCGGTGTTTGCGACGGTTTTGGCATTTTTCGTGCAAACCGCGGCGCAGCGCTACACCACGCCCGTTAAAACCTCGCTTATATTTACCTTTGAGCCCGTGAGCGCTGGAATCGTGGGGTATTTCGTCGGCGGCGAGATACTAAGCGGCGTGCAGATAGCAGGAGCCGGGCTCATACTCTTTGGCATCGTCGTTAGCGAGGTCGGCAGCTACTATAAAAACAAAAGATCGCGGGAAAATTTGAGCTAGCGGCTTTTGTGTGCTTAAATACGGGACGGCCGAATTTTGCGGTTAAATTTAAGGTTTTAACGGCGAGTTTAGGTGCCAAATTTTGCTCAAATTTGGGCGTATCGAAAGCGAAATTTGACCGCACAAAGGAAGGGAAAAAATGAACGAGGATGAAAATTTAGCGGCACCAAAGTGGATGAAACTTGATGCCGACGAGAAAATTTTGTGCGAATTTGAGCTCGCGCATACCGTCCACAAAGAAGTCGACTCCGCGCTTTGTCTTTTGATACTGCTTTTATACGCGCGCAACAAGAGCTTTGACGTAGGCGTCTTTTGGGTCGCCATGACGGCCGGCTGCGCATTTTTATTTTGCCTTTTTGCGCGCCAAAGCGTAAAGACCGCCAAGGCCAAAAAGCTCTACGTTACGAACAGGCGCTTTATAACCAAACGCGGCGATACGGTCGGTATCGGCGACGTGTATTTTAGGTATTTTGACTCTGGATATTCGTGGGTATCGTTTAAAGTCGAACTTTGTTTTTATGAAAATAAAAAATTTCTCTTTTACTGCGTAGTGGACGAGGAGAGCGACGAGTATAAAAATTTGATAAATTCTCTATACCGGATTTCAGAAAATGACCGTCTCATGCAAAAGCACCTAGGCTACTACGTAAAGCAAAAGCTAATCAATCCGTAAATTTGGGAGTGCCGCGCAGTCTGTCGCTGCGGATTCGAAAGCCAAATTTAACCCAAAACGCCGAACTTACCGCCTTTTTACCGCCGTAAATATAAAAAAGCAAACCGAAGCGATGAGGATAATGCTCGCGCCGCTGGTTAAATTCGCCTCAAAGCTCAGCCACAGCCCGCTCACGCAAAACGCGGCCGAGATGAGCGCGGCGTTTAGCATCATCGTGCCAAGGCGGCTTGATATCGCGCCCGCGATGTAGGGCGGGATCGTGAGTAGCGCGATAACGAGTATTAACCCGACCGCGCGTATCGTCATCACGACGCTTAGCGCCATCATACACGTTAGCGCGTAGTAGAGCAGCGTCGTGCGCACGCCGCGAAGCCGCGCAAACTCCGCGTCAAAGCTAAGCGCCTCAAACTGCCTGTAAAATAGCGCGACGGACGCGAGTATGACGCAGTTTGCGATCGCCATAAAAACAAGATCGCCCTGCGGCACGGCTAAAATCGAGCCGAAAAGATAACTCATCAAATCAACGTTGTAGCCGGGCGCTAGGTCGGTGAGGATGATGCCAAACGCCATGCCAAACGCCCACAGCGCGCCGATAACCGAGTCCATCTTGCTTTTATCTTTGAGCGTGATCGTGGCGATGAGTAGCGCCAAAAACAGCGAAAACAGACTCGCGCCCAGCAGCGGCTCGAGCGAAAAATAAAACGCGATGCCAAGCCCGCCGTATGCGCCGTGAGCGATGCCGCCCGCAATGAAAACCATGCGGTTTATGACCGTGAGCGTGCCGATCACGCCGCAGGCGATGCTAACGAGGATGCCCGCTAGCAGGGCGTTTTGCATGAAATTTAAGCTAAGAGCTTCTAGCATTTGTTTCCTTTTTTACTTTTTTCGGCGTTTTTTGATGTTACTCGCCGAGACCTGCAT